>JBOGRE010000339.1:0-11204 GCA_050749345.1 Nitrosarchaeum sp.
TTAGAAGAAAAGTTTTTTTAAAATTCTTAATCCAAATAGGAGTTATTTTAGTAGATAGTAGATTAATGCCATCTCGGATTGGAACATCAGGGGTAGCAGTATCATGTGCAGGAATTGATAAATCAAATGCTAAAAAAGGCAAAATAATTTTATATCCAAAAAATCCATACCTCATAGCAGAACAAATTAGAAGAAAAGTTTTTTTAAAATTCTTAATCCACGTAGGAATTATTTTAGTAGATAGTAGATTGATGCCATCTCGTATTGGAACATCAGGTATAGCTGTATCTTGTGCAGGGATTGAGCCAGTATTAGATATGAGATCCGAAAAAGATCTGGATGGAAACCCACTGAAGGTAACTTTCCAAGCAGTTGTAGATAATCTTGCAACAATTGCAAATCACAAAATGGGGGAGGCTGCAGAATCAAAACCATTTGCAATTGTTAGAGATTCAGGAGCAAAACTTACAGATAGAAAAATTAGTTCAACGGAGATGACAATATCTCCAGATCAGTGCGTATACGTTAGAGGTCTAACAAATCAAATGAATTACTAGAATTTGAATTGGTTCTGCTTTAAATAGAGGTTTTTGGAGGACAAAATTATGGAGTACCTGACAAGATATCCCAAAACAATTTCGTTTTTGGATGGATTAAAACACAGTATTAACGTAGATAAAAAAGGAGTAGAACAGCTTCACATTGTAGTTAAGAAAAGCTTTGATGAATTAATGAAAATTTTTACAGATGAAGGATTTACTAAAGTCAAGTTAGAACATAAACAACCTAACCAAATTGGAAGTGGTTTGAATCTTAAACTAAAGAAGCCTTGGGAAATGCACGTAAGAATGGTAGATCTTAAAAAAGGATTAATTGGGATACACGCAGAAGTTGAAGTTTCAAGAGATTACCTTCAACATTTAGTATCACAGAGAACGCCTGTAGTATACGAAGTAGAAGAGATATTGAAAAAATATCAAGTGGATTATAAAATATGGCACGATAAAATCAAAAAAAATGTTCATGTGATTTTCGATAATTACAAAGTAAAACTTGCAACACCTGGCATTCCAGTTTTTGCATGGAAACCAATGTTATTTGTAATTGGGACGATTTGTATATTTTATCTGTGGAAGTTTATTAACACCATCTAAAATAATTAAAAAAGAAAATAAAAAATGGATTGACTATATGCCCAAAGTTTCTTCTTTGGTTAATTCAAGATAGACTTTATCGCCTACGGATAATCCCATTTCTTTGTATTCATGCATTTCAAGTTTTAGTTGTGTTACACCGCTTTGCATACCCATTCCACCCATTCCAGAGAACATTTTGTTGAGATCCTTCATCATATCATTCATGTTAGTAAATCCCATGACTTTTGGACTGCCAAATGGAGAAGGGGTAGATTGTGTTCCTTCTTTAAGATCTTTAACGGAAGATAAAGAAACGACAACGTAGGGTGCACTATCAGGTGCAGCATCAATACTTCTAACTACAAATTCCTTTTTCATCAAGGGGTATTTCTTACTCCATAATTTTAGTTTTGATGAGGATCGAAGCCTACCTAGATAGATTTGAAGATTTAATTACAATTTTCATGGTTTCTAATTAGTGATTGATGAGAATCTGAAAATATCCCTACAATATTATGGAATATCACCTTGGGAGATTGAAGTGATTTATGGGTATTTGAATTCTAGATTTTCAATTATTCAGGAAGAGATTGAAGTAAATGATGATAATTTTGTCAGTTTTTTGAATTTAGACATACCACTTGCTTTTAACGAAGAATTTTTCAAATGGTTTGATTTTAGACGCTGGGAAAAAATGAAGGCTGTTTTCAAAGAAATGAAAAGACGTAGAGGTACTGGAAATGCCTTAAAGATAAATATTAATTTTTTAGGAAAACCAAAAATAGTTTTTGTCTTAGATACTGAAGATAGACAATGGTATGATAATGCAATTGAAAAAATAGATTTTGTTTTAGAGTTACTTCCATATCACCTAGATCCAGAAAAACTACCGTCAGATGTTTTAGAAATAATTTACAAATTTGATCCTGAATCAATAAGATGGCGTCTTAATACTGCAACATCAGAAAATAAAAAATATGTTTTTAGAGGAGACAGATGGAATGCAATTACTTAAGATCTTTTTGAAGCGGTTCAAGTAAACCGTGTAATTCTTTGTATTTTGATTCTAAAAATTCCAATGCGTCATCAAGTTTTTTTGATTTGCCATATTTGTAGCGTATTAGTTCACGATGATGCCAAAATATTTTTCCATCCTCTACTGAAATAGTCGTAAAATAATCAGTTCCTTTCAAAGTGTCTGGAAGTTTAATATCATGTGGAAAAAGTAGTTCAACAATAAACCATTCATCTGCATCTGGATAATCGGAACCGGTATCTATATCAAAAAACACATGAAGTAAATCAGATTGCATCAAACCATCATCGTTTATAGAAGGATGTTTGACTCCTGATTTTTTAAAATCAAGATTAACTAATTGGGGTTCAAAGAAACCTTTGATAATAGATTTTCTAAATATTTTATTTGCCTCGTTTATGTTCAACAGCAAGGTGATCTAAAAATAAACTAGTCTATAACTCATTAGGTCATACACGATCTAAACTCTGAGGGAATCAAGTATTTCTGAAACATCAGTAATAGGTAATCCATTTTCGGAAATCTTTTGTTTTGCGGGAGGATTTTCAAGATAATTTGGAATTTTATCAGTCAGTCTAGTTGAATATGGTGAAATTATCTCATTTTGATAGAAGATACCTATTGGGATTTTATTTCCCCATTCTAGGGATTTAATCAAAGCTTGAGACAGTTTTTCATTGACTTCTGATTCATCGTCATAATGTACTGTAGGGTCAAAATGAGTATCGTCAAGTTTATAGATTCTAGAGTGTCTTTCCATAGATTCTTGTTCTAAATCAACTCCAGCATACCAATCTCTTGTATTGATATCATTGTATGTTGGACATGGTTGTAACACATCAAGAAAAGAAAGACCTTTGTGACGAACAGCTTTGATTATTAGATCTTTGAGATGTCTAACATCATAAGAATAACCACGTGCTACAAATGTAAAACCACTAGCTATTGCCAATCCAATAGGATTGACATTGTAGTTTGTGTTTGGAGAAGGAAGTGATTTTGTTTTCTCGCCTAGTCTTAAGGTTGGAGAAGCTTGTCCTTTAGTTAGACCATATACTCCGTTATCAAATATTATGTAGGTCATGTCAATATTGCGTCTTCCAGCTGCAACAAAATGACCTGCTCCTATTCCCAATCCATCACCATCACCACCTACTGCAACAACAGTCATCTCAGGATTTGCAAGTTTTCCACCTTGAGCAAAAGTCAAAACTCTTCCATGCAGAGAATGAATACCATATGTATTGATAAAATGAGATGTCTTTCCAGAACAACCAATTCCAGAAAAAATTGTTGCTTTATCGCGTTCTATTCCCATTTCAGCTAATGCCATTTGTAATGCATTAACTATTCCAAAATCTCCACATCCAGGACACCAATCATTATGCACTTCAGTTTTGTAATCAGCTAGTTTAAGCGCCATGACTTAGAACCTCTCTTTTGTTTGCTTGATTTTTAATTATCTTTTTTAGTGAATCATAAATTTCAGTACTGGTCATTCCTCTTCCAGTATATTTTAATATAAAATAATCAATTTCTCGAGATATGTTTTGCTTGAAGATCTTGCCTAGTTGTCCTGAGTGATTTGCCTCAATGTCAATGATAGTTTTTGTATTTTTTAGAAGAGACTGTACATAGTCAGATGGAAAAGGATGAATTAATTTAATTTGAATAAATCCGACATTAATTCCTTCTTTTTTTAGCATTGAAATAGCATCCAAAATTGGGCCTTTGGTAGAACCCCAAGAAATTATAGTATAATCATGAGTACCAAATGAAACAACCTGTTCATCATTGGGAATTCTTTTTATAACCAAATCCAATCTAGACATTCTTTTATCCATCTTTTTGATGCGAATCTGAGGATCTTCTGTAATATGACCAAATTCATCTGATTCATCACCAGTATTCCAAAAAACACCATTATCTAATCCTAACTTAGAACGAGGGGAAATCCCATCATCAGTAAAAGCAAATCGCTTGTATTCACCATCTACTTTATCTAACAACAGACCTCTATCAATAGAAATCTTTTGAGGATCAAATTTTTTACAGGTGACAACAGAACTTGAAAGAAATTTGTCCATCATATGAATAACAGGAATTTGATAGACGTCTGCATAATTAAAACATCTCCCAGTATCATAGAAACTTTCTTCAATATCACCAGAGGCATAAACAATTTTTGGAAAATCACCATGTCCAGCATGGACGGCAAAGAGTAAGTCATCTTGTCCATGTCTGGTAGGAAGACCTGTTGAAGGTCCACTTCTCTGATATAAAGTAATTACAATTGGAACTTCGTTAATTCCAGCCCAACCAAGTGCTTCAGTCATTAATGCAAATCCAGGTCCAGAAGTAGATGTGGAAGAACGTGTACCAGTTAATGCAGCACCAATCATCATGCCCATTGCAGATATTTCATCTTCAGTTTGAATCACAATAGTTGAGCCAGGTCTATCATTTTGAATTTCTAAAAGTTCATGAGATTCCAGATAGACACTTTCATCAGAAGCAGGAGTAATAGGGTAATATGATTGAAATCTACAACCGCTAACTATTTTTCCAATCGAAGTTCCAAAATGACCTTGAACAAGAATGATGTCAGGTTGTTTAGCAATCCCAGTTAAAGCATATTGAAAAGTACCAAAATTGGATTTAGCGTAATCATATGCAAAATTTGCTGCTTGTTTATTAATTTCTGCTATCTGAGGTTTTTTTGAAAATATAGAATTAACGGATTGAAGTAAAGGATCAAGGGGCATTTTGATTAATCCTAAGGATAAAGAAACCGCAAGTACATTAAACAATCTAACCAATCCTTTTAGTTTTGGATTTTCTGTTTTTTCAGCAAGATTTGATAATAGTTCTCGAAAAGACACAGGATAAAGATTAACACCTTTTTCTTTTGCAATCTCAAGAACTCCTGTAATTGTAAAAGGTTTGTTTTTAGATTCTAATTCTTTGTGTAGTCTTTCTTTAAAATAATTATCAAGAGTATGTACTTCATCAGTGGTTGTTTTATCTAAATCAGAATCATATATTATTCCACCATCTTTAGGAACTTCATTAAAATGTCTAAAAATTGTTTCAGCATCAAAAGAAGCCATCAAAGTAACATCATTTACATTTGAATGAATTTCTTCATCAGAAACTCTAACTACAAAATAACTATGGTCTCCCTTAATATTAGAATAAAATTCCCTCTTACCAAAAATCATATATCCCATCTCAGCACAAACTTTAGAAAAAACATTAGCTCCAGAATCCACTCCACTTCCTTGTGGACCTCCAATTAACCAAGTAAAATCAATAGAACTCATATACAATCTTCTCATTTTTTTGGATATTAATAATATGATGCATGAATTCTAACCACCTGTTGCTGAATCAAATAACGCACATTCACATTTATCTCGTTCACCACAATATGGACATACACAAACACATTTTTCAATAGAATTCCCACACTCGATACAAATTGCAAATTCCTCTTCTTCAGTCTTTGACATCTTGTTCATCTAGAAAGAAATCGTATAAATGGTTTGAGATAAATCTTACAAATGATGGAAAAAAAGCGAGTTTTTCTCACTAGGGCACTTCATAACTTTGCATTAAAAGAATTAAAAAAAAGATATCAGATTGAAATTCACTCGGGTAAAATCCCAATTTCAAAAACAAAATTACGAACAAAAATTAAAAATGTGGAAGGGTTGATCTGTTTTCCATATGATATAATTGATAGTAACTTGATAGACAGTGCAAAAAATCTCAAAGTTATTAGTACCTATAGTGTTGGTTTTGATCACATAGATACACAATATGCAAAGAAAAAGAAAATTCGTGTTGGATACACACCAGAGGTTCTCACAGATGCAACAGCAGATTTGACATTTTCTTTGATGCTTGATGTGTTACGTAGAGTTTCCGAAGGAGACAGAATAATCAGAAATGGAAAATGGAAACAAATTTACGGAGCATATGAGTATGTAGGGACTGATCTTCAAGGCAAAACATTGGGAATTTTCGGATTAGGAAGAATTGGAAGCACTCTTGCAAAGCGAGTCAAGTCATTTGATATGAAAATAATATATTACAATAGAAAACCCATTTCCAAAAATAAAGAAAAATTATTGGGTGTAAAATATGTTACATTAGACAAATTGATAACTCAGAGTGATGTAATTTCAATTCATGTTCCACATACAAAAGAAACTGATCAGTTATTTAATATGAAAATTTTTAAAAAAATGAAAAAATCAGCATTTTTAATTAATACAGCACGTGGTAAAATTGTTAATGAAAAAGATCTCATAATAGCATTAAATAAAAAAATTATTGCAGGTGCTGCTCTTGACGTATATGAATCAGAACCAATCAGTAAAAAACATCCATTAACAAAAATACAAAATGTAGTTTTAGCGCCACATATAGGAAGTTCGACCAAAGAGACAAGAGTAAAAATGGCAGAAATTACTGTAAAGAATTTGAATCTTGGAATTAATGGAAAATCACCCATTTACTCTGTTGGGTATTAGTAACAAGTTGTAATTTACGCTTAGATCAGATTGAGAAAAACTGTGCAGTTTTTATATATAGATTGTAAAATATTAACAGATTGAAAAAATTCAAACACACAAATGAAGAATTAGAATTAGCTAAACAACAGTCTGAAAAAGAAAAGAAGAAAAAACAATTAGAAGAATAAAAAATTTTTTCTCCTTGTCATTTTCAGACAAGGTATTTTTTTAAAATTGAATTTTTGACCCATATTTTTGACATAATTTTTCATAAATTTTTTTTCTCTCAAAGTTAAGATTGTTATTTTGATCATACATTTTTGTAAAAAATGCACCAAGAATACGTTCTCCATTTTGATCAAAAAATTGGACGCTAAAGCTTGTACGATCAGGTCTCTTTTCTTCTATAAACTTAGCAATTCGTATCAATTCAGTATTGATATGCATGTGAGCAGGACCATCATTATCACCAATTGTAATCCATTTTTCTTTCTGTTTAATATGTAAAGAATTGCTTCTAATCTCAGAGACAACAACATTGTTTTTTATAATTAATAAAATCTCGTCAATTTTTAATAAATCAGATAAAATATCTAAAAGCAATACAATGTGATTAAAAAGAAATTATTTCAATTTTATGATTATTTTGTGTCCAAATCAACAAAATCATCCGAATCACCATGTATACAATCAGTTCCAACTGCTTTTAAAGGTGAGAAACTGATTTTTCCATGAGGGATTTTATTTTCATTCTGAAGAAATTGGATTTTTCTTGAGACTATTTGTTTATGTTTATTGCATGTGACTCCAACCATATATTCATCTTTTTTTACTGCTACAGATACTACAAATTCAGGAGGATTGACACATTGTATTCCTTTTTCCATAATGGAGCATCTGTCAGGTAACACAACTGGAATTCAAATTTTATAGGATATAATCTTGATTGTCATATATTCAATTTAATATTGATGAATATAAAATAGAAATGCGTTGGTACGTAATTTTGATCTGGTGATTATTGGTGGTGGAATACTAGGTACTTCAATTTCATATTTTCTTGGTTTTCTAAATAAAGCAAAACAGATTGCGGTGATAGAACAAGCACATAATGTTGCATTTCACACAAGTGGCAGAAATACAGGAAAAGTTCATGCTCCATATCTATACGACCCAGAGAAGAAAAAAATGTTTGCAAAAGCAGCTTTTCATGGATATGAAATGTGGGAAGAGTATTCCAAATTAAAAAGCGAGTCATTTAAAAAAGATGGAGTAATAGAAGTATCTTTAGATGAAAAAGGAACCAAAGTACTTGAGAAATATCTCAGATGGGGAAAACAAAATGGATTGCAAGATAAAGATATTAAATTAATGGATAAAAATGAATTAAAAAAAATAGAACCAGAAATAAAATGTGAATCTGCACTTTATGTGTACAAAGATGGATCCACAGATTATTCTAAATTGACTAATGCTGTGATGAAAGACAGTAGAGATAATGGAATAAATTTTCTTCTAGACACTAAAGTAACCAATATCAAAAAAGTTGATGGCAAATGGAAAATCACATTAAATAATGAACATGCGATTTTTGCAAATTTTGTTATTAATGCTGCAGGGGGTGAAGCAATAGATATTGCACATAAGATTGGTATTGCAGAAACATTTACGGATGTGCATTTCAGAGGAGAGTATTGGAAAACACCAAAAGAATACACTAATTTGACAAAAACTAGTGTATATTCGGTACCAGAATATCCAGATTATCCATTTTTAGATCCACATTGGATCATCAGAGTTGATAGAAGTTGTGAAATTGGACCAAATGCAGTGCCAGTATTTAGTCCATATGGGTATAATAAAACAGAGAACATCAAAGAGTTCATTCCAAAAATGTTTGAGATGCTTAGATCTGGGGCAAGAAAGGCAATATTGGATAAACAATTTCAAGAATTGGTAATAAATGAAATTCAATCCTCAATGTCAAAATCAGCAATGATTAACAGAGTTAAACGATTCTTACCAAAAATTGATGCAAAAAAAATTACAGAAAGAGGAACTGCTGGAATTCGATCATCTGTAATAAATGAGAACGGACAATTTGTTCCAGATGTGATTTTAGAAGGTGATTCAATGTCTTTTCATATTTTGAATTATAATTCTCCAGGAGCTACAGGTGCTCTACCATTTTCTGCATATATTGTAAATCATCTAAATAAACAAGGAATGTTTGAAAGTGAAAGTTCGGATGGACAGTGTGGACCTTGGAAATTTAGTAATATAATTGAAAAATTGGCATTGTAGAAAATTGTACCGAGGAATTTGCCAGATTATATGGACACTAGATTATATTTACGCATAAAATTAGGTAAAATAAGGTACCTAACTTTTAGTTCAATACCACAATCAAGTTTTATTCTTTTCAGAAGTGCAAGAGATCATATATCTATTTTCTAAATGCACAGACAAAACTAGTGATTTCTTGGAATCTAGATTCTAAACTTTATACGTGTTGGATCTTGTTCATAGTATCTGGAAGATCTAACTAATCCTTAACATAAAAAAGACAGATGTTCCGACTAGAACCATTAGTGTAATTAGTTTTAGAATCAGTTCTTTGTTTTTAATTTGTTTTTGATCAGATGAATTTCTTTTGAGTTCTTTGTATTTTCTTGATGTGATAATTAAGACCAATGTTATGGACCCAGAAATACCAGACAAAAGTAGAGTTTCTAATGAAATAGAATTAGTCTGTATTACCGAACCTGCAAAAACAGGTAAAATTCCCCAAGAGATTACAGTGAATAAATTATTATGAAATCTACCGCCAAATAGCTCCAAATTATATGCAAATAAGAAAAACCCTTCAGCAATTCCTATTGGAAACAAAAGTGAAGAATCTAAAAAAGCATAGTAAAGACCTATTGAAAAAGCAATGCTTAGTGTGAATATGGCAATGGATAGAATCTTTTTTTTTGGTAAATTTCCCCATGGTTTTGTTTTTCCGCCTACCGCATCAAGACAATGAGCAGATACCCCAACTGCAAGAAAATAGACAATACAGATTGCAACAAGTCGTTCTACTGAAAATGTTTCACTCAATGAGCCCCATGCTGCAAAACATGTTACAATACTTGTATATGGTAAAAATAGCAATCCTATGCCAATTCTAAAGTTGCGTGAACCAAACTTTGGGACAAACCATTCAGATGTCCTATCTTGTTGCATGTTTATTATTATTAATCATTGGTTATATGAAGATCTTATCAAACCCGTTTTATACTAAAAATCACTAGTCATTTTATGCGTCAATATAAAAAATTCATAACAAAGGGAATAAACGAGCCATTATCGAAAGTCCCATTCCATAAAAAAGCACCAATCAAACGTATTTCGATGCTAAGTGAAAAGACAATCCCAGAATCAAACATTCATGCCGCAGTTCACTTTGTTGACGCTACAAATAAAAAAATAAAAAAATACAGTACACTGCACAAACATGATGTAGATGAAGTGAACCTTATTTTGTCAGACACCAAGATGGTATATGAAATACAGCTTGAAGATGAAATCTATAAGGTGAGTTCTCCTGTCACAATATTCATTCCTAAAGGTGTGAAGCATAGAATGGATGTGATTTCTGGAAAAGGCATTTTTGTGTGCTTAATTCTGTCAAATAAGTATAAAACTTCATGAGTATTTTTCAAAATTGGTGTGACAAACAATTCATTAGTTAAATGGGAGAATAGTTTATCATCATAATGAATAAAAAAATTGCTAGAATCATTACAGAGATGGAGAAAAGGTCCCAATATGAGCTCAAAAACTACTACAAAATTAGCCATGATGAAAGAATGTTGGCAATTACAAAATATACTGGAATTTTTTATAACACTCTGCTCAAAATACAAAAGCCAAAAAGAATACTTGAGATTGGCACATCCACTGGATACTCAACATTGTGGTTTGCAGATGCGGTTTTAGACCAAAATTCAAAGATATTCACAATAGAACAAAATCCAAAAAAAATCAAAATAGCCACAAAAAACTTTCAAAAAGCTGGTGTCTCCAATATAATAGAAATAAGGCAAGGTAATGCAAAAGAAATTCTAAATATGATGTTGATCGAATTTAAAAAATCAAAGACTAAAAAATATTTTGATTTTGTATTTATTGATGCAGACAAGGAACAATATTCATTTTATTTTGAGGTAGGTTTGCAGATGTTAAAAAAAAATGGAATTATTGCAGCTGATAACATAATTTATCCCAAACGATTTAACAAATACATAAAAAAATATCTCACATATATTGGTAAAAAAAATAATATTCAGACAATCATTGTACCAATAGGTAATGGTCAACAGATTTCCATGAAGATCAAATGATCAATTATTTAGCAAATATCCTAGATTAATAATTAAAATTTAGATTGTAAACTATGTAAATTAGATTATGAGATTTAAAGTGATTTGATGGCGCCGGGAGGGAGATTTGAACTCCCGTTCCCTT
>JBOGRE010000340.1:0-1526 GCA_050749345.1 Nitrosarchaeum sp.
CATCAATGTAACCATTTGCAGTTATTTTCAGCAGCATCTCAAACTCATTTGGTGCTTTGTTAAAGTATCTTTGCAATTTTATTGTTCTATATGCTGTTGCTCCTTTTGCTCTCCATTTTTTCATATAGAACAGTATCTTGCTAAAATACTGTACTGCACTTCCACCAGTCATCTCTTCTGCTGCATATGGCAATGCTGGATCTTTACTAGCATGATGACTTGCAAAAATTATACAATTATGCCTATCGATAATATCTATCATCGAACTTAGCCACAATGTTTGTGCATAATTTCTTGCTGGAAAATTCTGTCTTGCACTACCAAATGTTTTCATTGGCATTGTTATACTATCATAAAGAATCATTCCTATTTTCTTCTTTACAATAAAGTCCTCTAATGGACTTGGATCTTTCTCTTCTGTAACAAGTACATCCATTTTTCCAGTATCACTTGTTCTAGGTGTTGCTGTTTTTCCGTGATCTTTCAAAATATCCTTCCAATTACGATACATACGAACATGAATTTCTTTTGCTTTTGGATATCGTTTTCTTAACACTCCATCCCACAATTTAATAAATTCTTTTGCTCCACCTTCTGTATCGTAAAAAAGAACATCTTGCTGTAGCATTTCACTTGCCTCATATAGTAGCTGCATTCCTAAAGTCGTTTTGCCGACTTGACTTGCACCATATATGGCATGAATTGCTTCTCTGTTATACTCACCAATCAATTCTGATATGGCTTTCAAACCTGACTTGATTTCCAATTTTCTTTTTCACCTTGTTCTATTTCGTCTAAAGCCTGTTCAATATGTCTCAAAAGAACATTGCCAGATTTTACATGTCGACACTTTGCATGAGACATAAAGCCGTGGCAATTACACCTCCATTCTCCTTGTAGATATTGTACAAAGTGTTCACCTGTACTACCTCCACGAACACTGAATCTCAAACTAGACAATCTACTATTATAGATCCCTACCTTGATGTTATCAATTATTCGTTCAGACATGCATTATCTTACTGTATCAATATAAAAACGTTATTTTGTTGCATGCAAAACATTTCTAATCTGATTAGCCAACTTCTCTCCAACTACATCTGCTAATTCATTTTCTTTAGTTCTCAATATTTCATATAATGATGAATATGCCTCAAACATTTTATTTACTGTTGAATCTCCTACACCATTCAATCCTAATAGCATAAATCTAGCCTGTTCATAAAAAGACATCTTCTTTGGTTTTACTCTAACTTCTTTAAAGTCTTTATTATCATCACTATTATACTTATCATATAATTTTTTAATGAATACAAAACTTTCTGTTGCATTCCTCGTTTCAAATAATTTAACGTGCCTTGATAATGATGTCTTTGCTGCTACAATTGCTTTGTAACTTACTTTACTAAATTTCTGCATATATGGATTTTCTAATAAGAAATAAACATCATCTGATGCTTCTTTACATTTAGTCATCTGATCCCACAATCTACCACTAACTATTTTTCCAATAAAGTCTGTATATG
>JBOGRE010000341.1:0-1897 GCA_050749345.1 Nitrosarchaeum sp.
TTGAAACTCCAACTTTGTTTGGAAAGCTTTCCTATAGCAAAATGCCAGCAACCAGAGAAGAGAAAATTACTAAATGTCCTGTTTGCGGACAAAAATTTGTCGTAATTTATCATGATGGGATACATCCCGTGGTTCCACCAGACAAAATGTATGAGGGATTAGTAGATGGTGGGGATTGGCATCCAGTTGAAACTTATTCAAAATTATGAATTAAAATGGATAATTTTTTGACAATCCTTTTTTCTTATACATATCTATACCAGTATATTCTTCTTTTTTTTAACTAAATTTTTTTTTTAAATCCTCAAATAATTTTAGGCCCTTAACTTCTTCTGATAATGCATGCATTGTGTTTTGGAATAATTTTTTTAGTTTTGGATCTTTGTTAATAATTGAAATAATTATTGGACAAATTCTTGCATAATATTTTCCTAATTCCATCATTGATTTTTCGTCCATTTCATATTCTGGTCCTGAAAATAATTTTTTTTTGGATACTGTCATATTCCAAGAAAAGTATTGAAAAAGTAAATCTACTAGAGTTGCTAAAACAATTAGATCATAAAAAAGTAGAAAGGTAATCCTATTTGTTATATTATCTTCAACCTCCAAATCATTAAAATAATCGGGATTTGCATTTCTTCCTACTATCACACTTTCCAGATCAAAATTTAAGAATCTAGCAAAAATAATTCTAGTAGTTTTATGTGGAACAGCAATAGTTTCTCGAAAATTATATCTATTTGGATTTTTTACAATTTCTTTTTTTGAAAAATCATAAACTTCTAAATTCGGCTTAAGATCAAACTGGTTTATAGCTTGATTAAAAACATAATAAAACATGGTACCGTACATTTTTTGTAATGCATCAAAATGCTCAAATATTGAAGGAAAATATGATTGAAGAATCTTTTGATGAATTTGTTTTTGATTTAATTGACACCATTTTAGATATGCAATTACTCCATGAGGAGTTATTTTATAGTATTTCCAAGTCTGTATTCCATGTTTCTCCGTATTCGTAATTTTAATTAAATAATTTTGTAATAAGAAGTCTTGATTAATTTCAAAAGTTCTTCTGTTAATACCTTGTTTTCCAAGAAATGCAGTTGAAATTCCTTTTTCATCATTTTCTTTTTCAAATTTCATAAGTTTTTCAATTATCTGAGTTTGACTTTTGGTTAATGATATCATGCTAATTGACCTATCATGCTATAGCATGTAGCATGATTTAAATGTATTCCGAATGATATCTTAATGATGAAAAATCAACTATGTGTCTCAGACACTTGGCAATCTACGCCAACAAACAATCCAGTTAGAAGAGGTCTGGTAAACGTGGACAAAATTCTTCTACAATGCAAAGGGAGAGTCATCCTACTATGACTTGTGTAGAACAAAGACTCTATGAGGATGAAAAACTTGTAGCCCTCAAAGACCTTCGTTTAGATCCACAAAATGTGAGATTCAGACACATCACCAAACCAATGAAGGAAAAGGAAATGGAAGAGTGGCTGTATCTTGAAGAGGATGTAAGAGTTCTCATCAAACAGCTTCTAAGAGATGGAAGAGTCCAACAACCAATCTATGTCAAGGAAGATGGTGAGGGACACTACATTGTCAAGGAAGGAAACAGACGAACTGTTGCACTCCGAAAAATTAGCCTAGATATCATTCAAGGTAGAATCAAGGGCTTTGAGAAAGGACACTTTGATGTAGTTCCTGTCATGATCCTTAAAGGTTCTGATCATGAAATCAATGTGTTTCTAGGACAGATACATGTTTCTGGACCAAAAGAGTGGAAAGCAGTCAACAAAGCTTCTGTCATCTATAC
Source organism: Nitrosarchaeum sp. (assembly GCA_050749345.1). Taxonomy (GTDB): domain Archaea; phylum Thermoproteota; class Nitrososphaeria; order Nitrososphaerales; family Nitrosopumilaceae; genus Nitrosarchaeum. The sequence continues at coordinate 1,835 of JBOGRE010000341.1, forward strand.
TCTAATGGAACAGTATGGAGATACACTAGAAAGTGTAGCAGAAGAGCTTGGAATGACTAAAGG
>JBOGRE010000342.1:0-2401 GCA_050749345.1 Nitrosarchaeum sp.
GGTTATTGCACAATCAATCAGATCCATTATACTGGAAAAAACATCATAAAATTATGTGATTTGCCTTATTCCATATTGTAATGCAGAGGGCTATGTCTTGGTTGCTTTGTACTATTTTACGAGTAAATATGCAAAAAAACCTGTTTGCCGGATGTTTTTTCGGTTATGTGAGAAACATGCAAGACAGATTAGTGGAGATGAAACGGTAGTAAAAATTCAGATACTAAATTAAATTTATTTTTAGGTAATATTATTTATGCAAAGTTCTAATTCTGAGTAACCTCTTGGAATTACCAAAAAAATTAACTGAATACGACCGTAAAGTTTCAGATTTTCTTACAAAAATTGGCTTTTCATCTCTGGATTCGGGATTAGAATTTAAGAAATCTAAAGCGGAAATTGCTCGAGAGATCGACCTCCTTTTTACTTATCAAAACTGTTTATTCATTATTGAAGTCAGTACTGTTCAATCAGGTCGTAATTACAAAATTCTTGCTTTCATGTATAGATGGAGCAAAAGAAGAAATTTAGAACGAATTAGAGAAAAACATCCAGAAATTCCTAATAATGTAATGAGGATCTTTTTTGATCTATCAAAAGATACTCCTGAAAACAAGTCACAAGATGTAGAAGAATCAACTGAGGATCCTGGCAATATGGTAATTTACAAAGATGTTTTTGATAAATTATATTCAAATAAAAATACTGAACAAACTATAACTGACTTTCTTGGTCAAGATTGGTTTGACAAATCTGAAAAGTTTGTGTAATACTGTTTATGCAAAATTCAAATTAAAGTGAAATATTCTTTATTGGACAATAATAATTCCTTCCTGCCAAGGATGTACCATGCAAAAGTAAGGAAATTCTCCTCTTTCTTCAAATTTATGAGAAAAATTAGTACCAGACATGAATAAACTGCTATCAAAATGTCCATCTGGACCTTCTTTTGCGATTCCGCTTGTTATTGTATGTGCAGCTGTATCATCATTGGTCCACAAAACTCCTTGACCTTTTTTTATTTTTAGCTCGTAAGGTATGAAGCATTTTTTATTTTTCTCACATCCTGGAACAGATGTACCAATTGGAATACTGACAGGATGATAGCCAGTATGTTCAAACTGTTGTAGAAAATCAGATACCGCGATTTGGGATGTTCTTTCGCTTGGTAGTCCTGATATATTTCTTAATTCATCCTGAATATCTTTTAATAATGAATAGATTTTATCTAAATCAGTTCTTGATTTATCTGTTTTAATATCAATCGTAAATTCTGATAAAATAGATTCAGAAGCGTGTTGAGGATTATTTTCTGCCATTTTGACATGACTTTTTAATTTTAGTTTAGCTTCTTCCCAGACTCTTGGATCAGTTGAACTTATTGAAATTGCTCTTTTATCGTAAATATCAAACGGCATAGATTGATTTGGTCTTCTAAAAACAATAACTGGTTTTTTAATGGCGTTTCTAATTGCAAGTTCATAGAACACATTAGAATTTTCGTCTGTTACATCTGCAAGAACGAGATCTGCGTCAATTAAATTTTGAACAATTTCACGCGAAATGGAGCCAGGAGAAGAAATTTTATCTGATCTTGTTACATCGTATCCTAATTCTTGTAAAACAGGAGAATAAATTAATTCATACTTATCGTCTGCCGCTTTTCTGACAGGAGATCCTTCCTTTCCTATTGTTGAAATTATGAAGCAAGTTTTTGCCATTTCTGATCCATTTGAATTGTATTGATTAAATGGGTTTTGTTTAGATTTAAAAATTTTGTATAATGTTAATTTTCTAAATTCGTTCAGAAAATAGTTTCTAATATAGATTATACCTAAGTTTTTGTTTTTTTAGAATCTTTTTTATCATTCATCAATCTAAAAGCATCCCATTCCGGATCATCATAAATTTTACTGAACACAGGACCTATAGAAGTTTGATATTTTGATGGTTTGGGTTTTATTTTTGAAGGATTAACTGTATGAAAAACTAGTTGAGCGATTCTAATTCCTGGGTATAGTGTGATAGGTGCGTCTCCTATGTTTGCTAGTTCTAATGTAATTGCTCCTGAATAGTTTGGATTTACAACAGTAGCAGTAGCTATAACTAAACCTAATCTGCCCCATGAAGATCTTCCTAATACATACGCTAAAAGATTGTTTGGTAGTTTAATATGCTCTAGAGTAGAACCTAAAAGAAATTGTTGTGGATGAAGTATTATTCTGTCTCCTAATTCTACGTAGATTTTTTCTTGATATTGTTTTATTAAAACTTCTAAATCTGTTGGGAGTAGGATAGGATCGATCGTATCAAATTTTATACGTCTTGAAATAATGAATTCATTACCAAGTCTTACATCAATTATTCCATTTTGAATTTGTTCATCTGGGAATACTAAAGG
>JBOGRE010000343.1:0-1766 GCA_050749345.1 Nitrosarchaeum sp.
AAAAAAGAATTTGATCTAACCGTAAATAAAAAATGAAATTAGATTGCATCAACAGAATCTAATTTAAAAAAGAGATTGATGATACCTAGATCGGGTTTAGTCAGATTAATTGATCAGGGATATTTTACATATCCTGAAATATGTCTAAACATTTTTCTGGTTATTGATTTTCATCAGGATCTTTATAAGATCTAACTATAAAAAACACTAGTGGCAAAATCATCTAAAAATAACATTACAAAAGTTTACTGCACCAGATGTGATCTAATATTTGATTCTAGAAAAACATTTGAAAAACATCTGCTCAAACACTCCTCAATTATGCTATATGAGACCTGTCCAATCGATACTGCCATTTCCAAATTTGTAAATCTCTTTAAAAGAAAATCATCTCATAATTTGGAATAAGTTTTTTAAACAATTTTTCATGACTTTACTTGTGAATAAAAAAGGAATCTTGGCTGGTATCATTGTATCTATAGCCATCATAAGTGTAATTGTAGCATATTCTTCCTCTTCTGTAAAAACTGAAAATCTAGATGTACAAACACATGGAACCATTTCTACTACTTTGGGCTCATCGATCTTGGGAAATCAATCTGCACCAATCACAATAGTAGAATTTGGTGATTATCAATGTCATCAATGCTATAATTGGTTTCATAATACAAAATCTTCAGTATTTCAAAATTATGTTGATACTGGAAAAGCTAACTTTGTATTTATGGATCTTGCTTTTTTGGGAAAGGATTCTCCAAAAGCAGCTCAGGCATCTTACTGTGCTGAAGACCAAGGGAAATACTGGGAGTATCATGATCAACTATACAATGCTCAGGAATCTCAAATAGATAATGGGTGGGCAAATTCTGAACGACTAAAAGCATTTGCGTTTAGTTTAAATCTTGATATGGATTCGTTTGATAGTTGTTTTGATTCAGGAAAATATGTAAAAAGAGTTCAGTATAATATTGCCGAAGCAAACAAATTAGGTGCAGATGGCACTCCGACATTTTTTATTGTAGGTCCTGATGGGCAACAACAAAAATTGGTTGGTGCACAACCCTACTCTGTTTTTAAACAAGTACTTGATTCAATGATTTAGTATATGATACAAACTCTAAAACTTGTATTTTCAAGTCCATTCTACATTATTTTATCATTTATTGTTTTTACCTCTATGTTAATTGTATTGTTAATTATTTCAGAGTATATTTTCTTGGAGCCATACCTCATTGGATATATTCAACAAGGAACAGAATTTGGATTTGTGTTAATTGTGATTCTCACTGTATTATCTGCATTAGTAATACCTATGAATATTTACAGAATAAATATTTTGAAAAAATCCAAAGTAAAAATGAGTGGCAGTATCTTTAGTTCATTTATTGGGTCTGTTGCTGGTGCCTGCAGTTGTGGACCTATAGGCTTTGCAGTAATATCCACCTTTGGTTCTATAGGTGCTACTACTCTTACATTTCTAACAAATTTTGAACTTGTGATAAGAGTTGGCGCAATTGCACTATTGGCTTTTACTTACTATACTACAGTAAAATCACTTAAAATTGAATGCAAAGTAAGATGATGACTTGTGGTAATTATTGTTGATAAATATTACAATATGCAGCAATAATTAGAATCAAAACTTTGTTGAATACTGTCCAGTGGTCTTTTACTAAATATGCAATTAATACAAATACCCTCGAACCTAATCAAATTCCTTTTACTATCAATAATGTCAAATTAACTAAATAACGAAGATATCATAT
>JBOGRE010000344.1:0-2510 GCA_050749345.1 Nitrosarchaeum sp.
ACATTCTGTATATCTACACAAATTAGTTCTCCTGAAAGATTATCTTGAATTAGAATGTCTTTAGCTTGTTTGATTTTATCTGGATTATTATCAATGCCTACAGCTTTTTTTACATTGTATTCTTTCAAAGCTAATGCAATTCCTTTTCCATTCCCACATCCAAGATGATAAAAAATATCCTTTTTTCCTAAATTTAAAAAATTAAAAATCTCTCTAAACGACTTGTTTGGTAATTGGACATCTTCTCCACTAACTATGTTTTCTGGCAGTGATTTTAGATACTCTTCTATTTTCAATATTGGAATTAAAACAATATGGGATTTATTCTCTTATGCTTTCAAGCTTTGAGACTGCCTGCCATAATTGTGTTCTTACATACGAAGGCATATTGGGATCTTGTGTTACATCATCTAACAAACTAATTGTATTGTTAGCTCTTACCGATAGCGAGTATTCATCATTATTCAAATCTACTACAAGATCAGTAATGGATTTTTTAATTGTCTTTGGTGTTGAACGATTTGTAGCAATTTGATTTAGTGTTTCTATTGCTTCTTTCATTGCTTCTTTGTTTTGTTTATCGTCAGTCATTTTTTATACCCTTTATTGAAAATTTGAAGTATATAGTCACATCTCTACAAATACGTTGTCTGATTCTATGGAAACATTGTATGATGCTAAATCTCTAATTTTAGCGGGAAATTTAACTAATTTACCTGTTTTACAATCAAATTCAGCTTTATGCCATCCGCATATCACTTTACATCCATCTAATTTTCCTTCTGAAAGACTCGCACCTGAATGAGTACAAGAATCATCCATGGCACAATAATTGCCATCAATATTTGCAACCATTATCTCCTTACCATCCACAGAAACTTTGATCATTTTTCCGGGAGAAATATCTGTGGTTTTTCCAGCTATTATTTTACCCATTATGGTTTTTAGTCTATCATTCTTAATATTTTTTCGTATATGGTGACAATTCTGATTAGAAATGCAATCCAATCAGATAAGTTTTCTGTATTAGATTTTTGTAAAGATACTTTTTCATGGGGTGATTATATTCAAGATGTTTGGGATTCTTGGTTAGCTGAAGGTAATTTACTCCTTATTGGAAAGCAATCCACCGTTGGAATGTGTCATGCGTTTTTATCTAAAAATCAAATATGGATTGAAGGAATTAGAATTAACTCTAATTTTCGTAGACAAGGTTTAGCTTCAGAATTAGTTAGGCATGTAGAATTACTTGCTAAAGAAAAACAGATACCATTTTCATTTATGCTTATTGATACTAAAAATTCATCATCTCTTTCAATGGCAAAAAAGCTCAATTATAACATATTTCAAACTTGGAATTTTTATTCTCTATTGCCACAGATTAACCACAATCATATAATTCAGTTTGGCAATATTTTAAACTATACAAAAATTCCTCATTATGTAAAATCATGGAGATGGTTAGTTTTAGATGAAGAAACACTGATTTCGTTATCCAAACAAAACAAAATAGTTTTTTCAGACGAGTCTGGTGATATTTCAACTGCATTTTTGACTGATTCAGAACATTTTGATAAAACTCTCATTGTAACTTTATTTTCCGGCTCTCAAAATAATACATTAGAACTTATTTCATACATACAAAATTATGGTGCAGAAAATAATTATACAAAAATACAAATCTTGACTAAAGAAAAATTGCCTTTCTTAAATGCTCTAGAACATAAAATTACATTTAACCTAATGCAAAAATTTTTGCACTAGCTCTCATTTACAAATCTAATTGTATTTTTTAAAATTCCTAATTTTTCAATTTCCATTTCTATTTTATCCCCATTTTTAAGAAATATTCCATTTGGTTTGTTTAACATAACTCCAGCAGGAGTTCCAGTTGAAATAATATCTCCTTTTTCAAGAGTCATCACTTTGCTTAATTTAGATACTATTTCTGGTATTTTTATAAACATGTTATTTGTAGATGAATTTTGTCGTATCTCTCCATTAATTTTAGTTGTTAGTTTTAAATTCTGTGGATCTTTTATTTCATCTGCTGTTGTTATCCATGGTCCAGACGGTGCAAATGTATCAAAACTTTTTCCTCTGGTGAACTGCTTATCTTTGAATTGAATGTCTCTTGCTGAAACATCATTTAGAATCATATATCCAAATATTGCCTCTTTTGCTTGCTTTTCGTTGATATTTTTACCATTTTTACCTATTATCAGGGCTAATTCTACCTCGTAATCTAATTGAGTGACAAAATCAGGACAAATTATATCTGATTCTGTACCGTTTAGAGTAGTTCTTGGCTTTAGAACTATTGCTGGCTCCTCTGGGGGTAACAAATTTTGCTCTTTAGCATGATCTATGTAATTATAAGCTAAACAAATGATCTTATTTGGATTTGGAATTGGACTTAATAATTTAAATTTTGAAATATTTTCCTTATATGGTAAAGTATCTGACTGATCTTTGATCTCATCATACCATCCATCAAAAAGAAAATCTTT
>JBOGRE010000345.1:0-13424 GCA_050749345.1 Nitrosarchaeum sp.
GTCTTCGTCAAAGGTTGGACCGAATTAATCGATTAGATTAGGTCATCATTTTTAATTTCTTTTTATTATTTTGGATTTTAACGTTCCCAAATTTAATCTCAGAAATATTTAGTTTTTCCTTAATCTAAATTATAATGGATACATACAAAATGGCTATAAATAATATGAAAATCATATCTAATTCATAATAGAATTCAAATCTGTACTGGTTGATATAATAATCTTCAATGATGATTTTTTCAATGTTTTCATAAACTATTAAAGTCAACTGATCTTAGTGTTTTTTGTTCTACTCAAGTTTGTACATAAAATAATTTAAACTTCATATAAAATCAGTGCAATTTTCATAATTAAGATTAAATCTAGAGAACATAAGATAATTTCAGTAATAATCAAAAGTATCTTTTTAAATTGCTACAAAACATAATTAATAATGAAAAGAATTGAAGCTATAGTACAAAGTGAAGTTTCAAAGCAAGTTGTAAGGGCGATAAGAAAAGTAGGAGTTGGTGGAGTCACATTGATCCAATCTTTTGGACAAGGAACAGGTGAACGACCTGAAATTGGAGGACATCAAATTGAATTTAATTCGACAGATGTTATAGTTACAGTGGTTGAGGACTCGATGGTAAATTCTGTGGTTTCAGCTATCATGGATACTGCTCATACGGGGCAAAAAGGTGATGGGAAAATTTTTGTTACGAATGTGGAAGAATCATATGACATTAGTACCAAAGAAAAATTGATTTAATTGGTTTGATTTTAATTCTATGTTTAATTTTTAATATTATCATGTATATTCTTTCTGGAAACAAGATATCCTAAATAGCCAGATTCTGGAGATGTAACATCACTGTATATTTTCTTAAATATATAATCATCAAAAATTTTAGCACTATTATAGAATTCCTCACCAATAATCAATCTATTTGCGGGAGCAATTCTATTTATCTTGGCACAGAGATTTACAGTATTTCCAAAAATATCATTAACAGAAGATGTTGATGTTTTTGCTATTCTAACAATTCCATAAGTGGAACTAATTCTATAATCAAAAACAGGCAATTTTTGTTTTTCTAGTTTTTTTACAATATCATCATGTGATTCACATAAAGTTAAGCAACAATCAAGACACTTCTTTAATGTAGATTCTTCTTCTGAGTATATAACTGGAAAATAAAATAATAATGCATCTCCAATATTTTTTACTACTATACCACCAAAATTTCTTACAGTTATAGCAATAGAATTTAGAAAAATTTTATAAAATTCACTGGTTTCCGATTCAGATAATTTGGAAGTGATTTTGGTTGAATTCATAATATCTGTCATACATACACAGTATTTTTCACTATAATCAGAAAATTGCAATAAAATATCTTCTTGTTGTTTTATTACATCTTCTTTTTCTTTAATTTCAATTAATGATTTCTGAAGTTTTTCAGTCATGGAATCAAATGCCTGTGATAATTCACCAATTTCATCTCTTGTTGTAATATTAGTTCTAACATGAAAATCTCCACTCGCAACTTGATTTGCAGCATTTTTTAATTTTATTAGAGGTCGTGACATAGATTTTGAAATTATAAATGCGACAATTATCATTATAGTAGTAATTATCAGACCTGTTTGAAAAATTCTATTTTGAAGTACTAAAATTGGTTGAATTGTTTCTGCTTCATTTATTTCTGCAAGCAAAACAAATCCTAAATCATTAGCACAGTAGGAAGAACCATAGATGCTGATATTTTTATAATCAGGATAAAATCCTGTAAATTCTTTTCCTTCTCTAAAACATTTTTGAACGGGAATAGAATCAACTTTCTGTTTGAAGATAGCTTTGTCTATGAATCGAGATTTAGATAACATCAAAAATCCATCATTTACGATATAAACTTCCCCAGTTTTCCCTAAACCACTTCTATCAACTAAGATATTATCTAATGATTCAGTTCTCATTCTTGAGATAATTACTCCTATTGGGATATCATTTTTTTTACTATCTTGAGCAAAAATTGGAGAAACCACAATCATTTTTTTACCAGTATTGGTTGGCTCAAAATCGATAAATGCTTTTTTCAACCCTTTTTGAAATAATGGATCATGAAGAAAACTATTATCAGTTAGTTTGCCAAGTGAAAAAAAAACTTTTCCATTTGTTCCGATAATTTTTACATCTTCAAAACCAATTGAAAACCCAATTACTGTTTGAAATGCTTGAATTTGAGTAAGAAAGTCTCTACGTGTACTTTCTCTTACTTTATCAAAATCGTTTTCAGGTGTTTCACTTAATTTAGTAACAAGAATTTTTATCATTGGGTCATTTGTTAAAATTTGATTTTGTTCAATTCGTGATTCAAAAAGTAGTCTAAGAGCATTACCACGTGCTGTCGATTCACCAAGTAGAAGATCTTTATCTTTTTCTATTAGAATTTTCTCAGCATAGTTAAAACTCAATTCGGCTGTAACAAAAAGTGTAATTACAGATACTATAATTACTAAAAATATCAATTTTTTGTCTATACTAAATGAAATTTGCAATTCAGTTCTTTGTTAATGTTGTATGAATATCAATTCTTCTAGTATTTCATGGCTATAACATACCTATTTTTCATGGATGAAGAGCATATACGTGATTAGATTGCATTAAGAAATTGATTATTGATTTTTAAAATAGAATTGTGTTTAATAACTAAAATATAAGTTTAAGATTAAATTTTTCAAATTAGTTTTTAGTAAATCCAAATTTTGAAGTCCATCTAATATTTTGGTTTTTTGTAAGGCTTCTTTGATAAATTATCCAACATTTCATATGTAATTGTAAATCCATTACCTACCATTGTAGCATCCTTATCATATTGATTCTTGTTAGGCACAAATTCATCTGCTAAATCCTTAATTTTTTTGGTTTTTATATCAAATAATCTAATTTCTTTGTCATTCTCAAGTTTAATAATTGCATCATTACTAAGACTTTGAATTGAAAAATTTTCAAAAAATCTTATTATGCCATCTTTTTTTAATTTAATTATGGTATCATAGGTAATTTTACTTCCATACAATAAAATTTCTCGTGCATTAATTTGAACATCATCTTCCAGATTAAGAACCATAATAGAATCAGCATCAAGTGAAACCGTGTTGATAATATTTTCAGCAATAATTTTTCCTTTTGGTGCTGATATATGAGTTCGTTGTTCTTTAGTTTCATAAATTCCAACTCTTCCTTCTGGATCTTCAATTTTATATTTTCTACCAAAAATATTTCCAACTATAACATTACCATTATCTACGATTATTCTAGATCCATTCTCAATTTTATATTTATTTTCAAGTGGATTAATAAATTTAAAATCACCTTTTGTGAGGTGAATATTGGTTCTAAATTCTTCAGTCCAAGAGGGACTTGTGATATTTCCCTGCATGATGATAGAGCCATCATAAGTTAAACTACCTGCCATAAAATTTCCTTTGATTGAAAGAATGCCATTAGCTTTTCTTTCAAGTTCAATTTCTCCGAGAGTTTTTGAACCAAATAGTTTGGTAGCAGTTGAATTTGTTCTAATCAAATCTGTTGTCCATTCCTCAGCTATTTTCATTTCTTTGGATAATTCTTGACCTAAAATTAGATTTTTTTTCCGTATATTTTCTTCTGAGTCACCTGAATAAACTCTAGAATTTCTAATTTTTTCTAAATCTGTTTCAGGATATTTTTTGCCTATTTTGAGATCTTCGTATGCTTGTTTAATTTTAATAAATTGATCATTTTCTCCTCCTCTATCAGAATGGTATCGAAGTGCCAATTGTCTAAATGCATTACGAATTTCTATCTCAGTTGAGCCTTCAATAATTCCTAATATGTCATAGTTACTTTCCATCATATTTCTCCCAGTTTTTGGTTATTCTTTCCATATTTCCTATACTTTTAGTTTATTACAGTACAAAATATCAAGGATACTCATTAGATGAGGCTATATCAAATATTTTAAAAATCCAGTAAAATCATCAAATGATGCTATCTGGACAGATTTTAATATCCTAGTTGTATGAGAGTTTGTTTTTTATCATAATAGTGAGATATGCTCCCTATCAAGATAAATTGTAAGTGTCTTTTTTTCAGATTCTAAAAGATTAGTTTGTACATCAAAGCCATCAATGTATAATTTATGATGTGGATTATCATGATTTTCAATAGTGAAACATAAGCAAAACTAGTTTTCATAATTAATGTGTGATTATTATTTTAGGTAGTACTAGAAATATTCATTAATTTTACTTTGTCATCAATATCTAGAAAGACAACTATTTGTTCAATTTTCTGACTAAAAAATTGTGCGTGTCTTACATGTACTCTTCACATTATGATAAAAATTGATGTTTAATGCAACAACTACAATTAGTTCAATAATTACAAATATACTATTATTCAAAATATAATATCGGTTATTTCTCATGTATTTAGTAAATAGACAATTATCTAAAACATAAATTAAATTTTAATAAAAATGGGGTGGGAAAATCCCAGGTTAATTATTTTACCACTAAAACAGGAACCTTTGCTTTATGCATTACATAATTTGAGGTACTTCCTAGGAATGCTTCTTTAGCACCACCCATTCCTCTAGCACCAATAACAATCATTTCATACTTTCCTTTTTGTGCAAATTTGACAATTTCAGAGCCAGTGTGACCGCCTCCAGTCTTGTACTTGAATAATGCTCCTGTTTTTTGAGCCCGTTTCATTGCTGGTCCAATTGCTTTGATAGCTTTTGTTTGTGCATCATCTTTCATTTTTTGTGTATATTTTATTCCTGCAGTTAATGGCAAATGAAATACATAAAATCCAGTAATTTCAGCACCACTGCCTTTTGCAATTTCAATTGCACGATCTAGTCCTCTAATGGAATTATTAGATCCATCTAGTGGAACAAGGATTTTGTTGAACTTTGCCATATCTTTCAATTTAATTCTTCAAATATAAAAAAATAGCATGATTTTCACAGATGATATTCCTGCTAAAAATGATAAATGATTATTTCATATTCATTAATGGAAATTATATCATCTGTTTTTATAGAAATTATATTTTTGATATATGATGTCGATTATTAATATTTGTAAAAAACCAATTTTTATTCTAAAGAATTCAACAATATCAGACATAATTACAAAATTATTAGAAAATAATCTCAGTAGGTTAATTGTTGTAGAAGATGGAAAACCTGTTGGAATTATAACTGAAAAAGATGTTGGATTATTTCTTTTCTCTGAGACTAATAAACAAGAATTAGACGATATAATGATTAGTAAAATAATGAAACCGATTATATTTATTGAAGAGACTACAACGCCTGAAAATTCAGCAAAAATAATGCTTGAAAAAGGAATTAGCTCTTTAGCAATAGGAACAAAAGATAATCTTAGTGGAATTTTACAAAGACTGATCTTGTAAAATATTATTTAGAAAATTATTCAGGAAGTAATAAAGCAGTCGATTTCATGACGCATGAATATATCTTTACTCATACAGCAGCACCACTATTCAAAGTTGTAAGAAAAATGTTGGAAAATAAAATATCAAGAATTATTGTAAAGGATCAAAATGAAAAACCAATAGGCATAATTTCATTTAGAAATTTATTTAAAATTTCTATTGAATTAGGTAGTGAAGAAGAAGATCTGGCGGTAGCAGCAAGTAAAATGATAAAAAATAAAGTTGGCGGAATTCCAGTAGTAGATTCAAATCAAAATTTGATCGGAATTGTGAGTAAAACTGATGTTGTAAAGGCTTTTTCTATTGTAGGACCCATGAAGAATTAAAGTCAAAATACAAAGAATTGTATTGAATATTTCGTGAAAATACATGATTCAACTTTTCAAACCTAATTTTTACGCATAAAGTAATCAAACAAAAAGAGTTTAGAATCTAAACTTTCTTTTTAATATTATTCACTTGTTTTTCTAAAGATGTGGTTCTTTTTTCTAATTTTGCTAATCGTTTTTCTTATTTGGTGCTTGTATTATTTGTAATTGTTTAATCATAAATTCTAATGATTACTTTCATAAGAATAGTAATGTAGAACATAAAAGTTAGGATCTATAATATCCTCAAAATTTAAGAACCCCCCTTTCATCGTTGAACTATTGACAAAATTTACTGTTATATCTGGAAGTTCATCTGAAGATCTTGCAAAAAAATTGGCAAAAAGATTAGGAGCAAATTTATTAAAATCTCAGTTAAGAGTTTTTCCAGATGGTGAAAGTAAAATTACACTTGAAGGAAAACCTCAAAAAAACAAAATTATTGTCATTCAGTCAACATATCCACCTGTGGATGAAAATCTTATTCAAACATTATCAATAATTGCAAAAGCAAAAGAATATGGAACTGAAGTAATTGCAGTAATACCATACATGGGTTATGCCCGTCAAGATAGAGAGTTCTTGTCAGGAGAAGTAATAACAATGAAAGTTATTGCCAATTTATTCAAAAGTGTAGGAGCATCTAGAATTATTATTGTAGATATTCATAGTATGATGGGTTTAAAGTATTTTAACATAAAAACAAAGAATGTAACTGCAATTCCAGATCTAGCAAAATATTTTTCAAAACTAAAATTGAAAAATCCTCTAGTTGTTTCTCCGGATCAAGGTGGAAGAGAGAGAGCAAAAGAATTTGCCAAATTTTTAAAGACGGAATACATATCTCTTGAAAAACAACGTGATCGTAAAACTGGAAAAGTAGAAATCAAATCTGCTAATTTTGATGAGATAGTAGGCAGAGACTTGATTTTAGTAGATGATATGATTAGTACGGGTGAAAGTATCATCAAAGCTACAGAATTTCTTAAGAAACATAAATGTAAACAAGTATTTGTTGCTTGTACACATGCACTACTTAGAAATGATGCTGAAAAGAAAATTAAAAAATCAGGAGTTAGAAAAATAATTAGTACAAACACAGTTCCTGGAAAAACATCTTTAGTTGATGTTTCAGATACAATTGCAAAGGCAATAATATAATGCCAGAAAGTTTTTTTATTTTATCTAAAGATAATCTAGAAATTGCAATTGACGAGGTAATTTCAATTGCAAAAACATATGATAGATTTGCAAAAATAAAAGTATTATCAAATTTAGTAATAATACAATCAAAAACTAGTTGGGAACAAATTACTAAACGTGCAACTTTTGTGAAAGTTTCTGGTCAAATTCTACGTAAAATGTCAGGATTATTTTTAGATGAAGAAAATTTTAAAGTTTTAAAAAATGCGAAAACTTTTGTTTGTAGAATAATTAATTTATCATTAAATCAATTTAATGTACCTGAATTAGAAAGATCGATGGGAGATATGATAATTAAATTTTCTAAAGCCCAAGTATCTCTTAAAAATCCAGATATTACGATATATTTGATTTTTACTAAACAGGAAAATTTTTTTGGATTCTCAAAAAAATTTGAAAGCAGTAGACCAAAGAAAATTAAAAAATATCCACATGAATTGGATTGGAAGCTTACAAGGGTGATGATAAATTTAATCGGATTAAAAGAGGGAGAAACTGTTTGTGATCCATTTTGTGGTACTGGAACTACGTTGTTAGAGGCTGAATCAATGGGAATTCATGCAATCGGATTAGACTTTGATGAAAAAATGTATAATATTTCTAAAGAAAATTTAGATGCAAACGGATACAAATCAAAAATAATCAAGGCAGATTTTAGTCAATTAACAAATATGATAGATGAATTCGATGGAATTGTTACAGATCTACCTTATGGAACTGCATCTAAATCATCAGAAAATCCTGAAGAATTAATGAAAAAATTTGTATTAATTTTACCGAAACGTAAGAAAATAGCAATTATGTGTAAAAAAGGATTTGAAAAAAAATTGAAGATTAATTCAATAAAAAAATATGAAATCTATAGGCATAAAAGCTTGACAAGGACAATTTTGATAAAATGAAACTAATATTTTTAGGAACTTCAGCTGCTCAACCTACTGAAAATAGAGGATTGTCATGTGTTTGTCTAGAAAGAGATGGTGAAATTCTCATGTTTGATGCAGGAGAAGCGGCACAGATTTCTTATCTAAAATCAGGTTTAGGTTGGAATAAAAAAATGAAAATTTTTGTTACGCATCTTCATGGTGATCATTGTATTGGATTATTAGGATTACTTCAAACAATGACAATGCAACATAGAACTGAACCTTTAGAAATTTACGGACCCAATGGAATTGAAGAATTCATAGCTGCAAATATCAATGTACTAAACTTTGGATTATCATTTCCAGTTATGATTACAACAGTCAAAGAAGGAATAATATTTGATTCAAAAATTTATTCCATACATGCTTGTAAAGCTAATCATTCAGTTATTACATATTCATATCTTTTTGAAGAAAAAGATAAGCCAGGAAGATTTAATTTAGAAAAAGCTAAGGCTTTAGAAATTCCTGAAGGTAAATTATGGAATCAATTACAAAATGGAATTGAAATTAGAATTGGAGAAAGAATTATTGTTCCAAAACAAGTGTTGGGAGAAAAAAGACATGGTAAAAAAATTGGTATTTCAGGAGATACAACGCCAACCAAAGAATTAGAAAAATTCTTTGAAGGTTGTGATTATCTTGTATTTGATTCAACGTTTTTAGAGGAAACTAAGGATAAAGCACAAGAAACATGCCATTCAACAGCAAAGCAAGCAGCTATACTGAGTAAAAACGCAAAAGTAAAAAATCTAATCCTAACACATTTTTCAGCTAGATACAAAGATGAAACTAGACATTTAGAAGAAGCAAAACAAATTCATGATTCAGTTATCACAGCAAAAGATTTTTTAGAAATTGAGATAAAATAGACAAAAAATGTTTGAATTAGTCATAAAAAAGATAAAAAATGCTGAAAAAATTGTATTTGTTACTGGGGCAGGAATTTCCCAAGAAAGTGGAATTCCCACTTTTAGAGGAAAAGATGGATTATGGAGAAATTATGACCCAATGAAGTTAGCTACAATTAACGCATTTTATGAAAACCCAAAATTAGTTTGGGAATGGTATAATGAAAGGAGAAGGAATATTTTTTCTGCAGAGCCTAATTTAGGACATAAAGCAATAGCTGATTTAGAAGAATTTGTAAAAGTTGTTGTATTAACTCAAAATATTGATGGATTTCATCAAAGAGCAGGAAGTACGGAAGTATTAGAGTTACATGGAAGTATTGTAAAAATAAAATGTACTGGTTGTAATTTCAAAAGTGAGATCTTAACTGAATTTATACACATTCCGCCTTTATGTAAATGTGGAAATATTCTAAGACCCGATGTAGTGTGGTTTGGTGAATCTCTTCCTCAAGAAATTTGGCAACAGGCTATAATTCATGCAAGTAAATGTGATGTGATGATAGTTGTGGGTACATCTTTAGTAGTATCACCTGCAAACACTTTGCCAATTTATTCTAAACAAAACAAAGCAACTTTAATAGAAATAAATCCAGAAGAAACAATAATGTCATCAAATATGGATTTATCAATAAGAAGTACTAGTGTTATAGAACTACCAGAATTTGTTTCAATTTTTAAATGAAATCTAAATTATAATGAAGAAAATTTCATTAATTATAAAGAAAATATGTACTCATCCAGAATTATGCCTAATTAATAGATATTCATTATTAATCTAAAAGATGATTGGATTATAACTAAAAAATATATTACATAGTGGAATTTTGTTATTTAATTGACTAATTTCCAAGAATTAACCAATCTAGAATTCTATCAATATTAGAAGAAGTTAAGATCACTTTGATTGGTCCTAACGGTGATTCTTCTGCTTCTTCGCAGAGAGCTATCGTTCCAACAAATGCGGCTTGTTTGCTAAGGTAAAACCAAGTAGAATCATTTTCTAAATTTTTTTCAAGTTGTCGTTGATAGATTTTTTGTAATTGATTAGAATGAATAACATCGTAAATTTTTTCTAGTAAATGTAAATCTTTAGAGTTTGATATAATAGAAAAATTATTAGTTTTAAGTTTGGCATTTGGAAATACATTTAAAATTGCCGTTTCAATTTTTTTTGTATCTTCAGATATATTAATTGAAGAGAATATTTCTATTTTACAACTGATATTAAGAGATCTCATTCTATCCAATCTTCAATAATTTTGAATGTATATTCGATCAATTCATCTTTTGTTAAGTTATTGTTAGAAATTGTTTCATCAGATAAAGCAATTGAATTACTAATGCCAATACCTATTTCTCGGTTGTCTCTTTCTTCAAAATTTTCTTTTGTTTGTGGATCATCTGACCTTCCTCTTTTTTTTAAAAATCTAAATCTTGTATTAGTAGATGCATGAATAGTAAGAAGTTTAACTATTCCATATTTACGTAAAACTTCTATTTCAGCATTAGATCTTATTCCATCAATTATTATTATATTTGATTTTGAGTTTTGAATTTGTGGTGCTACTAATTCTGCTACTGCACCTTGACCATTTTTTTCTCGTAATTCGAGCATCAATTTACCTAGATTAGGCCCTGTCGGTTCTAGATTTCTGATTTTAGCTTCTGCTCTTACTGCATTTCCCATGTTAATAACATCGTAACCTTTGAATTTCAAACCATCAGCAATTGTTGATTTACCTGCTCCAGGCATACCTGTTAGGCATACAATTAGTTTTGTCAATATCAGAACAAAAATACGGCTGGTCTATGAAGCTACCGGAAATTATTATAAAACATAGTTAAAAGAAAATCATAATGCGAGCTTTTGTAGCAATTGAAATTTCCTCTAATAAAATAATTAACTTAATTTCTAAATTTCAATCTGAAATTAACATAAATGCGAAACCTGTAGAATCGAATAACCTTCATTTTACAATGCAATTTTTAGGTGAGATATCACAAGAAACTACAGAGAAAGTAATGCTGTCATTAAATACTGTTAAATTTTCAAGGTTCATCGTAAATTTCAAAGGTGTTGGTGTTTTTCCCAGATTAGAATTTCCAAGAGTTATTTGGATTGGGACTGATGAAAATGGTGTAAAATCATTGATAAAATTAGCAAAAAAAGTAGAAAATGTATTAACTCCATTGGGGTTTTCTGTTGACAAACCGTTTAAACCTCATATCACAGTGTTTAGAATTAAAAATAAGATTGAAAATATTAGTAAAGAATTGGATAAATTCAAATCAGTTGATTTTGGAACGCAGGAAATTACAGAATTCAAATTCAAACAAAGTGTTCTTAGTTCAAAAGGTCCTGTTTATTCCGATTTAATGGAGATAAAGGCTGTATTATGAAACAAATAATTTCTCAAATTGGAAAATCTGCAATACCATCTAAAAATATAAAAAAACTAAAAAAACAAATTGCTGATAAAGCTTTTGCTTTAGTTGATAATCAAATTAGAAATTATCCTGAAATAGTAGGATTAGAATTTGGAGGATCCTATGCTAAAGACACTTGGTTATCAAAAGAAGCAGATGTTGATATTTTTATTAAATTCAAAAAATCAGTTCCTGACGAAAAATTTGTAGAGATTTCTAAAAAAATTGGTTTTGAATCAATGAAAAAATATAATCCATATGTTAGATATTCTGAACATCCTTATGTTGAGGCTAGAATTAAGAAAACTAAAATTAATGTGGTTCCGTGTTATGATGTAAATTTAGGGGAATGGAAAAGTTCTGCTGATAGATCACCATTTCATACAAAGTTTATGCAGAATTCTCTTACTCCTAAAATGAGAAATGAAGTAAGAATTCTCAAAACATTTCTAAAATTAACTAAAATTTATGGGGCAGAAATTGCAAAACAAGGTTTTAGTGGATATGTATCAGAAGTTTTAATTTTAAATTTTGCTAGTTTTGAAAATGTAATAAAATCAATTGCAAAAATTCAACAGAATCAAATAATTGGAAAGACATCAAAAATATTTGAAACTTCAATTGTAATTATAGATCCTATTGATAGTAATAGAAACTTAGCAGCTGCGATTTCCAATGAGAACATAGGAAAGTTTATTCTCGCTTGCAGATCTTTTCAGAACAATCCTACACTGCAATTCTTCAAATCTAAAAAATTAAAACAATCAAAAAAGAATTGGGAAAATATTCTTGTAGTCAAATTCAATTTCAAGATGAGAAGTCCAGATATTATTTGGGGACAAGTTAAGAGAGCAACTACTTCACTTACAACTCAATTGGAATTAGGAGGTTTCAATGTTTTGCGCAGTAAATCATATTCAGATGAACAAAATGAGGCTTATCTTTTTTTCCTTTTAGAATCAACTAAAATCCCAAAGAATTATACTAAAAGTGGTCCTGAATTTTTTAGAGAAAGTGATTCTAATAGTTTTATTTTAAAAAATATTTCAAAAACAGAATTAATGTGGGTTAATGATGATAAAAAAATCATTTCACTTGAAAAGAGAAAATATAGTGACGTAGTAAAATTTATGACAGAATTATTAAAAAATAATCTTCAAACAGGTATTCCAAAAGGATTACAAAGTGATTTTAAGAAAGGATTCAGAGTTTCTATCGGAAACAAAAATTTAAGCAAATCAATTAAAGAGGCAATTTTGGATCTGATTTCAACTAATGACACAATCTTTCATTTCAATTAAAAAATTTGTAAAAGAACCATACTCGAAAATTCTCGGTTATCCAAAAGCCAGTTTACATCAACTTCAATCAAGAATTTCTGAATTAGAAAAATTGAAAATAAAATCAATATCATTTACTGGACAAACTATAATTGGTAATTTACAAATTTTAGGAAAGGGGTATGTTGGAGTAGTAATCTTAGCAAAAAAAAGAAATAAGATAATTGCCTTGAAGATTAGAAGACTAGATTCTCAAAGAAGTGAAATGCGAAGTGAGGCAAAATTACTTAGATTAGCAAATTCGGTGAATGTTGGACCCAAACTATATGATGTAAGTAAGAATTTTTTAGTAATGGAATATCTTGAGGGAGACAAAATTGAAGATTGGATACAATCTCTTAAAGGTACAGGAAGTTCTAAGAAACTAAAATCTGTAGTTAGAATCGTTTTAGAAGATTGTTATAGATTAGATCAGATGGGATTTGATCATGGTGAATTAAGCAGTATTTCAAAACATGTTATTGTTGGAAAATCAAGATCAACTTTAATTGATTTTGAAAGTTCAAGTGTTAACAGAAGAGTATCAAATGTGACATCAGCCACTCAGGCTATTTTTATCGGTTCAGGTATTGCTAAAAAAGTTCAAAAAATTTACAAGATTGCACCAAAAGAAAAAATTATTGATGTTTTAAGAATATATAAACAGGAACAGACACGAAGAAATTTTGAGGATATTCTAAAGATACTAAAATTGTAATGGGGCCGGCAGGAATTGAACCTGCGACCACTAGTCCCCCAGACTAGTATCATAC
>JBOGRE010000346.1:0-2836 GCA_050749345.1 Nitrosarchaeum sp.
TAGCTTGGTAGGGCGTGGGATTGCTAATCCCATGTCAGCAATGACTCGTGGGTTCAAATCCCTCTCCCCGCGCCATTCAATCGTGTATATAGTTGGGGCATGAGATTTTGCACTAATTCCATCTAAAATTAGGCATAGGATCTTTCCTTTACAGAATAAGTTGATGACATGAAATTGAAAATTTATCTGAAAAAAAATATCTTTTATAATATACATGCCTTATTTTTTTTATAAATAAAAAAAAAGAAATTCTATAAGTTATATACTTATATTTTTATAAATAAGAATATTATATTCTGTTCCTGATATGATAAATAAAATAAAGTATCTTTATTTTTTAATCATAAATAAAATATAAATGAAAAAATATAAAGTATAATTAAACTATAATCCAGTTTTCATTTACTAGTTCACATGTATGATACTTTGAATGGTTTTTTTGTCCACATTTCATGTAAATTTCCTAAAATATCATGCGACAACCTGACATTTTAGATAATCATACAATGTTCTGCCACATTTTCGACAATTTTCATCTGACATACTGTGTAATTTGTATAATTTAACAAAAATAAATTGTAAATAGAATCAATATAGTATTATTTCCTAATATAATATAATAAATCTCTGAGATTTATGTTTGAGAATGGTTGTTTATGATGTTTTCAATGATTTTTGGATTTATTTTGTGTTGTAAATGAAAAATTAACTGATTTATTCGATATGATTGCAATTAACTACTATTATTTATCATTAATCTGAATTAATCAGTTTATTTATTCTGACAAAAACCAAAAAATAATGGAAAGATATCCAAAATCATTCGTTTTTTGTCATTTTAGATTCAATATGACACAAAACTTGCTTATTCTGATTTAATGAAACAAATCTCTTGTTATTTATTTTTAATACTGTATTCTTAAGTCTATCATTTAATATTTTTTGACATATTTTTTTTATTAATTTTATATTATAATTAAATAAAAAATACTCAAAGATATTATTTTTACAAAAATGATATATTCTATTCCTAATTGTATTATCTGATAGAGAAATTACTTGATCTTGTCTGCTCTAAAATTCAATGGTAATAAAAAAATCAGGATGTTGTTCTGCTCATATTTAGGCATAAATTATGCATTGATTTTATAATATTCTTAACAATCTTGATTTAGGAGTAGTCAGGATTAGTAACATGGTTTCAAAATTAAAAATTCTTGAAAAACATATCTCCGAACAGGTCTTACCTAAAGAGGAGATTCTGGCTTGGATAAAATGGGAAAGCAATTTTGATTTTGACCAAATTTTAATCAAATCAGAAGCTGATATCAATTTACATCGTATTCTAAATGTTGAAGACAAGGTTTTGACACAGGAAGATATCAAAAAAGGTAGAGTTGTAATTGATAAAAACATGCTACATATTGATGGATTCATAGGATTTGGTTGTTTCTATGAATTAATTCCAGAACAAGAACGTGAATTAACTTTTGAAATAGAATTCAAAAAAAATGATGAAATAGCAGATACAATATCTCTAAAAACTAATTTGATAAGGCCTATTATTGCTGTAGAAGATTTTTCTAATAACGGTATTGTAGTTACCAAGGATAGACCAGTGTTACCTCAACTAAGTTTTAATTTAGTTAGTAAAGGAAAAGCCAGAATTCTAAATTTTGTACCATTTCTTGAACTTGTAAATGCAAAAGAGATGGAAATTACATTAAAACATACAACTGAAAACATTGAGGATGAAAAACCACTATTTGTACATTCTATTCAGAATATTATTCCAAAAATTATTGTAAAAGGAAAGGGCTATGGTATGATAACAATGGGATTCCAATATTTTGATGCAATGGGGAATAAATATGAATCAAAATTAATTGATATTCCAATTCAGATTGAACAAAAAGAAACTCTGGAAGTTCCTATCGCTTCTGATTTAAAGGGTCAATCCACTATTCTTCTTGAGCCCAAAATTTCTTAAAATTTGTCTTTTACTCCTGCAGTACTAGGTTCATTATTCAGTACTTTAGGCAAAGTCGCGCATTCTGGAATACAACAATTAATCAATTCACAAATTATAGTCCATAAAGGTGTAACATTTTATCATCGAGAATCTGAATTTGAATTTGCATTTTTATTATCACTCGGAGATGAAAGCTCACTCGGTAATAATTTTTTAAATAAAATTGCAAGTATTACAAAAAAACCTATTGAATTTGAAAACGTAATTGAGATAAAAGGACACGGTATGACTAAGAATGAAAATCTTGTAAATTTAGGAATAATCACTATGAAGGAGGGTAAAGGTGAAATTGATTTTGGAAAATTGATTAGAGAAGTAAAATCATCTATAGTTTTTATTAAAGTTAGAGTCAAAGCACCTGAGGATTTTAAGCACTTGTTAGTTTCTTCCAGAATTGATAAAACTTCTAGACATTATGAGAAAGAAAAAATTGAAACAAATATTGAAATTGCTTTAGATTATGCAAATTTATGGAAAAAAGTTTTTGACCAATTTACTGTTCGTGATATTGAATTTCCATTTCATTTGGAAGTAAGTCCAGAAACAATCGTTGAGCAAATTCCACAAAAAACCAGAGATAGAATTATCTCCGCAGGTGAAAAAATTGGTAAAGGTGAAAAAGATGCAGTAAGTTTTTTGAGTGTTATGTCTGAATGTTTCTTGTCTTTTGAGAGAGAAGATAAACGAATTCAATTAAAGGATTTAATTTCTGTTAGCCCTGAAGATAAATTTTACATAAAAGAGATTTACCCTACTATGAATTCAATGGTAATTGCAAGAGTTGGTCATCCTATAGTCTTACCC
>JBOGRE010000347.1:0-4654 GCA_050749345.1 Nitrosarchaeum sp.
TTGTCTAGCTTTTTCTATATCCTTTGAGATAAAACACTGCTGCTGCAATTGCCACAATTGTAATAATTATTACAATAATGATTGATTCATCAAAATATGTTTCAATTTTTTTGGGTGCTGCTAATTCACTACCGCCCAATGAAAAAATTAACTCATCTTTGTTAATTGATGTTTTTTTACCAAAAATATATTTTCCTTGAATTCTCTTACCTTGTTCTGGATCAAAAATCCACCCCTCTTTTGTAATTTCTTTTGGAATTTTTTCACCGTCTACTATTTGAGTGAGAACGATGTTTCCTCTTACATCTGACACATTAGTGGACTCTGGAGATAATACCACAACTTGTAATATTGAATTTAATGGATAAAATCCGGTAGAAAAATAATTCGATCTTTTCAATTCTTCTACTTTCAAAAATTCTAATGGATCAACTTGTTTAACTGATGACGCCATATTTGGATAATCTACTGATAATTTCAATTGTAGTAGTGATTTGTTTTCCAATGGTATAATTGAAAATGTCATCTTTGATTTTTCTTCTTTGGATAGATTCTTTGCTATATCATAAAATCCCCCAGATTCTCTAATGACTTTTGGGAGTAATAACGCTGAAATTTTTTCATACATGGACTCTGTATCTTCCATAGGCATTGTATATACTGCAGATACTGTGCCATTACCTGAAATCTTTCCTGATGTACCAAGGATACTGCTCATCACATCATTAGTTTGAACAAATATGGAATTAAATTTTGCATCTGTATCAAATGTTTGATTTATTTCATCGATGAATGATTCTGCAATCTTTCTTGTTGAGTTTTGAATTGCCAGAAAATTTTTGTCTGCTGGGTCTCTTGCAACATTTATGATGATGCATGATTCATCAAACACGCCCAAAACACATCGATTCTGGTTTGTCAAAATTACGGCTGTTATTCTATTGTTTTCTCTAATTTTTTGTTCCAATTCCGCTGGAATTTTTATTTCTTGGATGCTTGTACTTTGTAAAGCGATTGCTGCTGTGACATTTTGTGATATATTTTTGTCAATTATTACTTGTGCTGTCTCTTGAAATGTGGCTAGACTCATTTCTTGCGAATATGCATAATTTGTTGTAACAACTAGTACTGCAATTAATCCAAACAACACCATGATTTTTTGCATGTGTTGCCTCCTAGAAATGAAATTATTAACCTTGCTCTTGTTTTGTTCATCTATTTTTTAGATTTTTGTCTTTGCTGAAATTATTTTGCTACTTTTGTCAAACCCATGTATCTAGCAACTAATATTGTGATTGGTGTGATTTTCTAAGTATGGTGTAATCTCATTTTTAGTTGAAATATTTCAAAATCCTGTATTTTCAGTAATTGCAATTTTAAGTGTATCACGTTTTGCATCTCCTGGCAAAATTGATCTTTCTAATATCTTACAAACCAACAATTCGGGAGAATTAACGTTGTTGCTTTTTCTTGTATTTGAAATGAATGCCGGATCTTTGACAGTACTTGCAATCTCTATGACTGTTGTGATTTTTGTGTTGCTAAGACTAACTCATATTCACGGTGTTGCTAAAATCTTTCTTTTCTAGTTTATTTGTCTTATTGTTAACTAGTCTTAGTTGATTCACCAATTTGATTCCTAACCCTTTTGAGGGTTTTTGTATTTTCTTTACTATCTTGGATTCACGATTGGAATTTTGGCTGGTTCTGCAAGAAAAATCAAATCAAAAAAACTAGATTAGGGATAGTTTCAAACATTTAAATCAGATAATTTTAAACTTGGAATTGACATCGAATTCAAACCGTTCGGGGAACAAGCTGGCAGTCCTTGCGTTGGACTGCCAGCCCCATATTATTACAAAATTCTAAAAATTCTAGGTTAATACTGAAAGGGTCTTCACTTGACTCTCAACGTAATCAAATCCCTCTTGCCAAAACTTTTGGGAACGGATATCAAAACCGTGTTCTGCCAATAATTTTTCTGGTTTTTTAGAGCCACCCGCAGCAAGAATATTGATATACGAAGGAACAAAATCTTTTCCCTCTTTTTTATATCTTTGAAATAATGACAACGCAAGTAAATTTCCAAATGAGTATGCATAGCAATAAAATGGTGTATGATAAAAATGAGGAATACAACTCCATTCTATTGCAAAATCTTCTGAAACAGTAACAGAATTGTCAAACTGCTCTTTGAGATTTTGAAGGTATGTCTTTGAAATTTCATCAATGGTTGTTCCTTTTCCAATTTGCTCATGTGCTGCTACTTCAAAAATAGTGAAAAATGCTTGACGCATAATTGTTGCATACATATCATCGATTTTTTCTGAAAGCATAATTTTTTTCTCATCATCTGTTATTTTATCTGATAAATTATCATACAACAACAACTCTGAAAAAGTTGATGCTGTCTCAGCTAATGGCAATGGTGCATCTTGAACCAAAATTGATCTATCTTGTGCAGTTTGACTATGTACGGCATGACCTAATTCATGAGCCAATGTGAAAACATCTCTTGTTTTTCCAGTAAAGTTGACTAAAACATATGGGGTGATCTTTGGGGATAATGTGCTACAAAAAGCTCCATCTCTTTTTCCTGTTCTGATAGATGAATCGACATGTTTTTCATCGAATACCTTTTTGGCAAACTCTTCTAACTTTGGACTGAATCTTCGTAGTGATTCAAAAACAATCTTGACTGATTTATCGTACTTGTAGTTTTTTTCTTTTATGTTAGATGTTGATGGGGCATATAGATCATACCTACGTAATTTTTTCATTTTTAGCATTTTTGCTTTTTGTATGAAGAACTTTTGAAATACTGGGGAATTTTTTCTACATACATTAAGAAGTGATTCTACAGTTTTGTCATCTACATCATTTCCAATATTTCTCATTGAAATCGGAGATTTATAACCTCGAATCTCAATTCCCTCATCTTTCCAATTCAAAACAATATTTTGATAAATCTCTCCTATCACACCTTTGTTTTCTGTATATTTTGTTAGGATTGTTTTGTATGCTGTTTCTCTGATTTTTGGATTTATGCTTCTTATATAATTTGTAATTTCCTCACGTGTCATCTTTCTTGTTTTGTCTCCTACCTTCATTTTGTACTCGTATGCACTAGTCATCTTGTCGTATAGTTTTACTAGTGCAGAAATTCCTGTAACATCTAAAGTGTTGATAATTTTCTCTTCAGGTTCGGAAAGTGCATATTTAGCAAATAATCTTTTGTGACTAAGATATTCTGCAAGTTCTCCTGACTCTACAATCAATCTTTTTGCATTTTTATCATCTACTTGAGTTTTCCACCACAAATCAAAAAATAGAATTTTATTGGAAATCTCTGATCCTAGCTTTGACATTCTTGTCATAAGAGATGTGGCTTCATCTGACTGTGTATCTGCAGAATAGGATAGCGATGCATATCCTCCAATCCTGCTCATTTTTTCAGAAATTTCTTCAACTTCATGTAAAATATCCATAAATTTTTTTGATGATATTTTAGGATCTAATCTTGATTTTTTCTTTTCAAATTTTTTTGCCAGTGTCTCTACCTCTGTAATTTGTTTTTGAAATGCAGGACCCTTTGGATCTTTTGCGAGTTCTGATAGATCCCATCTGGCAAGTTTATGCTCTGACATATGACTGCCTTATTTTGTAACTATTAAAAAATGCATGGTGTTGCCCTAAAAATTAAACCATTTTGGTGAATTTTGATTATTTTTTGAAGAGAAAGTAGAAGGATTTGAAATTTTTAACTGGAACTTAAGACCAACACCGAATTAGAGGGGAATCTGTACTCGACTTGCCCTGTATAATTTAAGACGATGAATAGTTCTAAACTAAAGATCAGAACACTGAATTTCTCCGTAATCTTTTAATCAAGTATTAAAATCTCAGTATTTTTTCAAAGTATCTTTGTATCTCTTTATAGATTCTACGATGATTCGTTTTGCTTCTTTGGATCCTTGCCATCCTAAAATCTCTACTTTTTTTCCTTCCAAATCTTTGTAAACTTGGAAAAAATGTCCAACTTCTGAACGGTAATGATCTTCAATATCTGTAATGTCTACTGTGTGAAGATATCTAGGATCATTTGTTGAAACACAAATAATTTTGTCATCAAGTTTTCCATCATCTTTCATTTGTAGTAATCCAATCGGTCTTGCCTCAATTAATATTCCTGGATATGTGGGATTTGTTACAAGTACTAGTGCATCAAGTGGGTCTCCATCATCAGATAACGTCTGAGGAATAAGACCATAGTCTCCTGGATAATGAAATGGTGAAAACAATACTCTGTCTAGTTTTATCATATTGTGTTTTTTATCATATTCATATTTGTTCATAGACCCCTTTGGAATCTCTACTATTACATTGATTATTTCTGGAATATCTGTACCTGATTCTATGTCATGCCAAAAATTTTTGCTCATCTTCTCAATCTTAAAAACTATATGATCTGTATATGAATTCTATGACTTTTTTTATAAATTTTGAATGTTAGTTCTATATCATCCTATGAATTTGAAAATCTTTACAGTGTATTTTCCTTCACAGGTGATATTGGAACATTTGCTCCCCTTACATTTCTAAAAATAATTAGTCCATAAACAATTATGAAAATTATTAGTGATGAAATAAAACT
>JBOGRE010000348.1:0-5064 GCA_050749345.1 Nitrosarchaeum sp.
ATCTAAAGAAGTAAAAAAAGAAGCACCATCTAAAGAAGTAAAAAAAGAAGCACCATCTAAAGAAGTAAAAAAAGAAGCACCATCTAAAGAAGTAAAAAAAGAAGCACCATCTAAAGAATCAAAGAAAAAATCTAAATAGAAAATTTAAAATAAAAAATCGTTACAAAATTATTTTACTCTAATTGGTATAGATCCAGTTTATAGTCGACACTACAGTCCGGATGTGTCCAATCCAATGTATTTTCTTGTGGAATCATTCCAAGTGGATCATATTTCTCAAATTTTGTCATTCCTTGAATTGACGATAACATTACTACTTTAGATTCTTTAGATGTCAAGTCCACCTGAGAACTACTTTCACTTAGTATTCCACTGGTTATATTTGTGATCGAATTGATAATTCCAACTGGAATGTTATTTCCTCCAACAACATAAAGTATTGAGCGTTTTACTGCATTTGGTGGTACATTTTCATAGAGCATTTTGAGTGAATCTCTTAATGATTCTTCCATATTTTGTCCGTATTTGCTTGTAGTTAGAATATTTGTTTGATTTGGAATTTCTGAAGAATATAAAGAATTAACTATGTGCATTATGGCATCATTTGCAATACTGTAACATGTATTTAGGTTCAAGTCTGGATTACTTTCTAAAAGTGAATCATTATCCAAAACAACAGTGCAATCTGAATTTGCCTTTACTCTTTTTAGTGAAACACCAGAATTAAAAATTCTGTCTTTTTCATATTTGAATGGCATTATGGCAAATGAAATAAGTCCTTTGTCTGACTCTTTACAAATTTCTGAAACCACTGGTGATATTGCAGAACCTGTTTTCCCTGCCAAGTTTGTCATGAGTATGATTGTAGAATAATTTGAAATCTTTGACTTTATCTGATCTGTAACTTTGTATGCCGAGCCTCTGATTAATTGGATTGATGGATTGATGATTGAATCAGTTGAAACCTTGATTGAATTGTAGCCTGATTGGAGGTCTTTTTGATCATTGCTGATTATTAGACAATCTGAATTTAGGGCATCTTTGGCTTGTATTGCTAATTTTGAGCCTGCCCCGCCTAATCCGATAACTAAGATTGGTTCTTTTACTTGAAAATTCATTTCAAGTTTTATTCTCCAATTTAGATAAAAAACCTTCTTACGTTATTTTAATCAAATCTCCGATCTAAAAAATTTAGCTTACGATCTTCCCCCAAATGCTATGCATACTTGCATTTACAATTTCGACTATGTGTGTCTGACCAATCTTGATCTCTTCTTTTACAAATACTGATTTATATGCAAAATTTCTTCCTTTGACACCTTCATTTGTTTGCTCGTCGAACAAAACTTTGCCCTTCCATCCAATCCATTTTTGATTATTTTCTAATGATAATTTATTTATCAGATCAAAGATTATCTTACTCCTTCTTTTTACTTCTGATGTCTCTATTTGGTCCCATTCTGCAGCCTCCGTGCCTGGTCTTGCACTGTATTTTGAAAGATTCACAATATCTGGATATATTTCATTCATGAAATCAACTGTCTTTTCAAAATCCTCAATGGTCTCTGATGGAAAACCTACTATGACATCTGTTGAAATTGTAAAGTCTGTAAATCGCTCTCTGGCTTTTTTTATAACTTCTCTGACTGTTTTCACTGTATGCCCTCTTTTCATATCACTTAGGACTTTGTCACTACCGCTTTGTACTGGCATGTGGAGAAATTTGTAAACTTTGTCACTGTCATAAGATTTTATCAATTCTTCTTTTATTCTTGGCATATACATTGGATTCATCATACCTATACGCATCATGAAATCTTCAGGAATTTCTGATACTGCTTTTACTAAAGTTGGTAAATCTGTGTTGATATCAAAACCATAACACCCGTTATCTGTAGATGTCAGCCAAATTTCTTTACATCCTTCACTAATTTCAGTTTCAACTTGCCTAACAATGTCTCCTATTCTATAACTCTTAAGATCACCTTTTGATAATTTAGTCTGACAAAAAGTACATTCACTCATACATCCACTAGCTATCTCTACAATTCCTACAACTGGATTCAATCTTACTTTTGGTAATCCTATTTTTGATAGATCTGAATCTTCTAATGCCACATATCTTATTCCTCTCAATGTGGAATCTATTACCTGTAATGTCTTTCCCAATGAGTTTGGTCCTAACAAACTGGCTTTCCATGTGATTTTTTCTACCGTGCTCTTCTCAGCTTTTGGAAGACAACCTGCAACAATAAGAGGTTTTGATTTTAATGACCTAATTCTATGCATCATTTTGTTTGCCGTTGAATCTTTGACAGAGCATGTCACAACAATATTCAAATCTGATTCTGAAGAGTCTTTGGCAAGAGTATGCCCTCCGTTTAAAATTAGTCCTGAAATCATTTCAGAATCTGCAAAACTAGCAGAACATCCGTATGCTTCTACGAAAATCTTTGCCATGATTTATCCAAACAATGCATCAATTTCTTTATTGTTCATCAATTTCTTTGATGTTGCTAGCTCTCGAATGGTTTTTCCAGTCTTTAGAGATTCTTTGAATAATTCCGCAGATTTTAGATAACCAATTTTTGGTGTAAGAAGCGTTACGATTACTGGACTGTTTTCTATATTCTTTCGAAGTTTTTCCTTATTTGCAGTTAATCCGTCTATTAGATTTGCAGAAAATATTGGTAAGAAATTTTTCAGCATGTCTGTAGATTCTAGCATGCACTTTAACATGCCTGGCAACATTACATTCAACTCAAACTGTCCGCTTTGAGCTGCATAAGATACTGCAGTGTCATTTCCAATAATGTTAAAACAAATCATGTTCATACATTCTGCCAATGATGGGTTTACTTTGCCTGGCATGATCGATGATCCTGCATGAACAGCAGGTATCCCCAGTTCTGATAATCCTGCAATTGGACCTGATGCCATTAATCTGATGTCATTTGCAAGTTTACTGATTTCGAGTGCCAAATTACGTAATGTCCCTGAAAGATTTGTAACTGCAAATTTACTTTGCAATGAATACTGCATGTCTTTTTCTGGCATTAGTGATAATTTTGAAATCTTTGCAAGTTCCTCTATTGCAATTTTTCTATATCCTTTTGATGTGTTTGCACCAGTACCTACTGCGGTTCCACCTAATGCGACACTTTGTAATTCCTTTTGAGATAAAACAATTGCATTTCGTGCTTTTGTAATGGATGTAGCATAAGATGCAAATTCACTTCCAAGAGTTACAGGCAGTGCATCCATCAAATGAGTTCTTCCAATTTTTTTAAACGACGAAAATTCTTTTGCCTTTTTTGTTAGTGATTTTATTAGTATGTCCATCGCAGGAATTACATCTTTAAGATTTATCAGAATTGCAACATGCATTGCAGTTGGATATGTGTCGTTACTTGATTGAGACATGTTTACATGATCATTTGGATGTAAATGTTGGTACTGACCTTTCTTTTTGTGCAATATTTCAAGTGCCACATTTGCAATGACTTCGTTAGAATTCATGTTAAATGCAGTTCCTGCACCAGAGTTGATCATATCTACTACAAATTGGTCAATATATTTTCCAGACAATA
The DNA here is from genome assembly GCA_050749345.1 of Nitrosarchaeum sp. Lineage (GTDB taxonomy): Archaea > Thermoproteota > Nitrososphaeria > Nitrososphaerales > Nitrosopumilaceae > Nitrosarchaeum. The sequence continues at coordinate 3,591 of JBOGRE010000348.1, forward strand.
TTTTATCACATGCTGCAACTATTGCCTTTCCACGTTTTGCATCTATTGCCTTTGTATTCATATTTGCTATTGCTGCAGATCGCTTAATCATGACAAATGACTTGATCAAATTAGTATGTGCTTTATTGCCTGTTACGTGATACTGCTGAATCGCTCTTCCTGTAAATGCTCCATAATATGCGTCGTATGGGATTTTGACTTTTCCCAAAGAGTCTTCGTCTAGTCTAAATTTCAAATCAATCTAGTCTTTAATTTCCTATTATTCATTCTTTTTCTGGTGTTTTTTTAAATTCATATTCGCTAATAATGCGAATTATTATATAGGATCCACTAGTCACGCTGTTTAATGAATAAGCGTATCAGTATGCTCTTTACAATTGCAGCAGTAGCTGTAATTGGAGCAACGCTATTCGGAAGCACATACACACAAACCCAAATTCGTGGACAATCACTTGACGTCTCAAAAATGGATGTCAATGCAATTGAACAAATCCACCAAATGGGAGGTTTACAGCTTGTAATGCCAGAGGCATTCGCAGTAACTGATTGTGGTGCATTGTCAGACTCTGGACGAAAAGTCGTTGAGTTTAATGTAACTGGACAAAGCGTCGTACTTCCAATCATTGGAGGAAAGACATACAATGCAATGACCTTTAGTGGAGAAGTCCCAGGACCAACACTAAGAGTCACTCAAGGTGATGTCGTAAAAATGACACTAACAATTCCAACAGACGAAGTTACTGGTCACGGTAACGACATGCATGCATCACAAATGTCAGCAGGAAGCTTTGAGTCGATAAATCCGGGTGAATCCAAAACTTACTGTTACATTGCTCAATCAGCTGGTACTTTCAAATACCATTGTTCTGGTGTCCATCTATTAGGTATGGATCAACACGTTCTTTCCGGCATGTACGGAATTGCAATCGTTGACCCAATCAATGGATACAAGAAACTAGCAGTAGAGAAAACTAAAGTTGATAACGGCAATGTATCTCTAGACAGACAGTTATACGATGCAAATGCATTAGAGTTCACACTCCAATACAATCAATTGTACCTTACACCTGAAGGCAACTATGATGCAGGAGCAATGTTCCAACATCATAACACTGCAACAGTTGTTAACGGAATGCAATTCGGTTATGTACCAAACATGGTTCACAACTTGCTCGTTAAAGGCGATGCAAACAAGAACATATTTGTTGCACAACCATGGAATGGACTTAATCTAAAGCAGTATCAATCACAACCACTCTTTGTTGAAAATAATCAACATGTGAGACTCTTTATTGAAAACCAAGGTAACGAACCAGTATTCTTCCACATTGTTGGAGAAATCTTGGACAGAGTTACACAAGGTAACAGAGTACAATCCGGAGCAACAGAAACATGGTTGCTAGGTGGCTCACAAGGAATGATCGTTGATTTGGTATTTGATGAACCAGGTGCATATGCAGCAGTTAATCACGAC
>JBOGRE010000349.1:0-4359 GCA_050749345.1 Nitrosarchaeum sp.
TGCGAATATTGTTCATGGGTGTTGAAACAATACTTTCTACCACTGCTTTTGTTAGTTCTTCTATGATTTTGATTTTTTTCTCATCTTTTTCATTGAGCATCTGAAGTGCTTTTTGCAATTCCTTTTCTCTTAATGAATCAATATTTTTGAATACATCTTTTACAAGTGGTTCTGCATCTAATCTTTTCATTGAAGCCTCTAGTACAGATACTTCCTCACTAATTATATTTTCAACACTTTTTACCTTGTTTAATCGCGATTTCATATTTTTTTCAACCATTTCTGCAATCTGGTCCAAATTCATCAATTTTACTCCTCCTATAGTTGCAACTTTCTCATCAACTGTTCTTGGATTTGATAAATCTAGAATCATCATCCCTTTTTTCTTTTCTTGCATTGCTTTTGTTATTCGTTCTTGAGTAACTAGAAAGTAAGGTGCCGTTGTTGCAACAAATAAAACATCGTAATTTTTAAATCCTGTTAGAACTTCTTCAAATTTTACCGGGTTTCCTCCCATAGTTTCACAAAATGCTTGAGATCTATCTATTGTCCTACTAGTTACCACAAAATCATATCCTCTGCGTCCAAGTGATTTTGCAACAAGTGTTGATACTTCACCAGTTCCGATTAACAAAATTTTCTTTAGTTTTAATTCATCAATGTTTTCTTCTGCTAATTTTACTGCCATTGACCCCACCGAAATTCCACCTTGGTTAATCCCAGTGGAATTTCTAATTCTAGTTCCAATTCTAATTGCTTTATCAAATAAATTGTTAAGGTGTTGACCTGATGCTTTTGCATTTCTAGCTAGTGTGATCGAGTTTTTTATCTGGCCTAAAATCTGTTCTTCTCCTATTACCATTGAATCTAATCCTGATGTGAGTTTTAGTAAATGATGTAATGCTTCTCCATTTTCTACAAATTCTACATTTTCTTCAAATGCTTCTTCTTCCAAACCCGTCAGTGAAGCCCAAGTTTTTTTAATTTTGTTAACGTCATAATTTTTTGCCTTGCCAAATAGTTCTATTCTGTTACAAGTTTGAATAATAACGCATTCATCTAAACCTGAATGTTCTTTGAACTTTGCATACGCACTTTCTAAATCTCTTATGGTGAATCTTTCAAGAATATGAATAGGCGAGTTACGAAAAGTAACACGTGCATTGATTATGTTTTGGTTCATTTCCAATTCCTCAATATTGTGATTGCTCGATTTTCAGCTCTTTTCAACTGACCCTCTTTTATTAACTGTTTAATTTCTTTATCGCCCATAATGCTACTCAAATAGGTTTTTCTTTCATTTTGAGTTGAGATCATGTTTTTAGCAAGTTCTCTTGCGATCTTTTGAATTTTTATCTGACCTATATCTTCTTTAGTAATTATTTTCTTGAATATTTTTTCTGATTCTATTCTTAACTTTTTTGACATGGCTGGACTTTTACCACCTGTAAAAATTCCGATTTGAATTGTATTTTCAAAATCTATAATTGCAAGATTTGCAAAATCACTTAATTCAGGATTGTCTGAACTATATGCAATAATCTTTTTGTTTTTGGCATCGTTAATTATTTTCTGATTTAATTTTTTATCATTTGTTGTTGTGATTATCATATATGGTTTGTAGGTTGAAAGGATGGTCGAATTTTGAATTTTTTGTTTTTTAAATTTTATTTTTTTGTTTTTCACTAGTATTTTTATTTGATTGTTTATTACATTACTAATTACTAAAATCTGGCAATCCTCTACTAGTAATGAATTGATTCTCTTTAGAGCTTCATTTCCGCCCCCAATAACAATGACTAGTCTACCTTGTAGATTTAGATTAACTATCACCAATCAAAGGGACAAAAGTTTCTATTTATAGATTCAAATCAGATGCGTAATATTCTAGCTACATTTTTAATTGAATGGAGAATTTACTGAGGTATTGACTCAATCCATGGATAATCTGGATAAAGAAATTCTCAATGAAATTCAATGGACTTTTCCACTTACTCCAAAACCTTTTGATGATATTGCAAAAAAATTTGGAACTTCTCCTGAAATTATTCAAGAGCGTTTAATCCATCTTAAAAAAATTGGAGTATTACGACAACTAAGTGCAATATTTGATACTAGACGTCTTGGTTACAAAAGTTCCTTAGTTGCAATGGAGATTGAACCTGATAAATTAGAATATGTTGCAAATCAAATTAATCGCCATCCTGGTGTAAGTCATAATTATGAGAGAGCCCATCAGTTTAATCTCTGGTTTACTTTGGCAGTACCTCCTGGCTCTGATTTGAAGACTGAAGTGGACAAATTTTCTGTATTGAAAGGAATAAAAAAAGTTAGGATGTTGCCAACTATTCAGTTATTCAAAATTGGTGTAAAATTAGATATGGTTGATGAAAAAAAACATGATGTTGCACCAACAGAAGAAAAAAAAGAAATAAAAAATATAAAATTTGTTCCAAATGAAAAAGATAAGGAGTTTATTCGTGAGCTACAAAAAGACATGGAGATTATTGATAGACCATTTCTAAATTCCGCAACAAAACTAGGACTTAGTGAAGATGAATTATTTGAGAAAATGAAATACTATGAAGATATTGGAGTAATGCGAAGATTTGCTGCGATTTTAAGACATAGGGAAGTTGGTTTTACAGCAAATGGAATGATTGTTTGGAATGTCCCTGACGATAAAATTTCAGAAGTAGGTTCAAAATTAGGTGCCTTCCCACAAGTAAGTCATTGTTATCAAAGGCCCACATATCCTGATTGGCCATATAGTGTATTTTCTATGATTCATTGTAAATCTGAAGAGGAAGCAGGAGAAATGGCAAAAACAATACAAAATCAAATCAACATTGATGATTATAAAATATTGTTTAGTACACGTGAATTTAAAAAGACTCGAGTAGAGTACTTTGTTGAAAATAATTTTAGTCTAGAAGAGACAATTCCTGTATCTTAAAATTCATTTTCATCATGTCCTACAACATGAATCATACAAAAGTATTGGTCATTCATGTTGCAATAATATGCTGAATCTTCACCACAAATTTTACATGCTGGTTTTTCATCCTGTTCTGATAGTTTTGTATGGTAGACCTTACTTCTAATAGATATGTCAGAATCCTTGTAAATTCTTGTTATGTTCGAAAAATACTCCAAGTCTGATGGATTTAGGTCTTCTTTATTTTTTATTTTTCTAATTAGCAAGTTCCATTTTTTGTACTCACCAATCTTTGCAATCTTCATTCCTTCAATAATGTCTAATGTTTTGATGACATCGATTGATTTATCCATATGATAACTAATTTGTTTGAGTTGCTTTTAATTCATATGATGGCCAAGTATTGTATAGATCATCTATTTCTTTCATGTCTGATGAATTCAAATATTTTCCGTCTGATATTGCAGTAAAAGTTTCAATTTCTTCTACGCTTACAACTGTGGGTAACACAGACGCAATTGATTTTTTCGACAAGATGAATTTTATTGCAAATTCTGTAATGTTTAATCCATTACGTTCAGCAATTGGTCTAAATTGTTCTACTTTTCGTAATGCATCTTGTCTCCATTCTTGTTTTCTGTCTTTTCTGTGATCATTACTTGGAATCACTGTCTCTGCCTTTACTTTGCCTGTTAGAATTCCAGATGCATCTGGAACTCTGACTAGAATTCCAACATTTTGTTTTTCTGCTTTCTCAATTAATTCATTTCCAGGTGTTTGCTCTAAAATATTATAGACTGTTTGTACAGCAGAAACACTTTTTCTTTCCATTGCTTCTAATCCTTCTTGTGTCCATCCTATTGCTGGACCAAGTGCAACTTGTGATGATTTTATCTTTCCTTCTTGAATTAATTTATCAAACATATCAAAAGTAGTATCATTTCTAATATGGCTTAACTTTGGATTGTGCATTCCATACGAATCCACATAATCTGTCTGTAATCTTTCTAGTGATGCACTTAGTGCTTTTCTTGTAAATTCTGGCTCAAAACTTTGAGGCAATTCTGCATGACCTATTTGTTCAACTTTTGAAAAATCATATCCATACTTTGTTGAAATAACTATCTCATCTCTCATTCCTTTGAATACTTGACCAATAAGTTTCTCGCTTATTCCTTTACCATACATATCAGCTGTTTCAAAAAAGTTAATTCCTAAATCGTATGCTCTTTTGAGCATACGTTTTGCTTCATCTTCCTCAATTTTCTTACCCCACCAATCAAGACCGATAGTCCATGCTCCAAATCCTATTTCAGATACTCTGATTCCACTTTTTCCCAATGTTTTGTATTTCATCTTACTATCTCCTTGAATTCATTTAGTTTTGATTCTATTTCGATATCGCTCAAAACTGCTTGTCC
>JBOGRE010000350.1:0-9754 GCA_050749345.1 Nitrosarchaeum sp.
AATGTGTACTTGATAAAGTAGCAACATCTATCTTATCTGAAAATACATCATCAAGAGTTTTTTTGATAATTTTTTTACAGTACACTTTGTCTGTAATGAATTTATTGGATTCTACAAGCTCTACTAGTATAGATGAATTTACTTTATGAATTTTTTTATTTTTTGCAAAATTAAATTTTTTTATATAACTTGACAAACTTTTACTTTTAATTGCAGCTCTTGTTCCAAGTATTGCAATATTTTTTGTTTTAGAAAGTATCATAGCTTCTCTGATTGGTGGATTTACACCAATTATTTTCTTATTTACAATTTTTACCATCAAAGTTGGAGTATTTGATGCCATTACAATTAAATCTGGAGAAAAATTTTCTTCTACTAGGTTTATTGTTTGTTTGATGATTATCTCTAATTGTTTTTTTGATTTTTTTCCATAAGGAAAATTTTTCTGGTCTGCAAAATAGATAATTTCTGATTTGCAGATTTTTTGTATTGCTCTAATTATTGACAAAGAGCCCAAGCCGGAATCAAAAACTACTATTTTTACCATGATTTGTTGAATTTATATCTAGAATTAGTTTGTTAGCTAAATTTACTCTAAAGTTTATCTAAATTTACTCTGTCTATTAAGAGCTAATTTCTAAATTACTTGATATGCCAAACTTCGATAAGACTTGGGCTCGACAAGAGACACCAGGTGTAACCGACAAACTCCGTGAGACAATAAAACCTCAAGGTGCATTAAAACCACGAATTCAAACAGCAGTAAACAAACTACAAGTCCAGATATCAAAGATGGACTCTATGCTTACAAAACTGCATGAAAGAGACGCGCAACTCTTCCAGAGAGTCGTGACTGCAATGCAGCAACATGATACAAGTACAAGTAGAGTTTTGTCAAACGAATTAGCTGAAATTCGTAAGGTTACAAAGATGCTCGGCAATGCAAGAATGTCATTGGAACAAGTCCAATTAAGACTGACAACTATTCATGATCTAGGCGATGCTATGGTAGCAATCGGCCCAGCGATGTCTACAATGAAGGGATTGAAGTCATCACTAGGAAGATTCATGCCAGAAGCAGACTCGGAATTGAATTCCATGACACAGACACTCAATGGTCTAATGATGGACTCTCTAGCAGGAGACTCATTTAGCATGGAGACTGGCGCTTCAAGTGAGGAAACCGAAAGAATCCTACAAGAAGCATCTGCAGTAGCAGAGCAACAGGTTGGAGACAAATTCCCATCTGTACCAACACCAACTGGACTATCGTCCCAATCCTCTACTTCTACATATTAGAACCTAGGAAAGACGACTGTCACTTTTTATTTTATTTCTTTAGATAATTATCTTTTCTTAAATATTACAAAGAAAATTTCTTTTTATTCAGAGTAATCTAATTATATTTTTTAAAAAATTATGGATAAGCAGTAAATTCAGAAATGATAAAATCAATCTCTGAAATCTTAATTCTGTTTTGCTCCATTGAATCTCTTTTACGCAATGTTACAGTTTGATCTTCTAAAGTCTGATAATCAACAGTAATAGCAAATGGTGTACCTATCTCATCTAGTCTTCTATATCTTCTACCTATTGCACCAGAATGATCCAAAAATACATCGTATTTTCTTTTGATCTGAAGATATATCTCATCTGTCTTTTCTTTCAATCCGTCTTTTTTTATCAATGAAAGAACACCGATATGTATAGGAGCTAAATATGGTTTTAGAGATAGTACTGTTCTTTCATTTTCTTTATCCTCATAAAGTGAATGCTCAAGGATTGTGTAAAGACTGCGATCAATTCCCATTGAAATCTCAAAAACATGTGGTAACACTTTTTCATCATTATCCATTACTTCAAATTTCTCTTTGCTTTTCTTTGCATGATTAGATAAATCATAATCTGATCTATAATTGCATGCAACTAATTCAAGCCAACCTATTGTAGTTTCAACTTCAAAATCAAAAGCTACTTCTGCATAGAATGCTTTTTCCTTATTGCCTAGTTTTCTGAATCTGCTTTTTGTTATATCTATTCCTGTTTTCTCATAAAATTCAATTAATATTGCTAAATAATATGCTACAAATTTGTTTGGAATTATCTTTGATTCTACTGCTTCTTTACATGTAATCACATGAAGTTTAGAATCAACCTGAATTCTAATTATAATATCTGCAATCTCATAAAACTTCTCTATCTCATCTAATTTTGTTGGATTACAAAATACTTCAATTTCTGCCTGATAAAATTCACGAAGACGCAACAAACTTTGTCTTGGCGATATTTCATTTCTAAAACTCTTACCCACTTGAGCAATTCCAAGTGGTAACTTCCCTCTCATGGTCTTAAACAGTCTTGGAAAATCAACAAATATCGACTGACATGTCTCTGGCCTAAGATATGCAGGCTCCTCTTCTGGACCTATTCCAACTTTTAACATCATGTTGAATTTTTTGGTATTTTCAAAATCACCCCTACATTTTGGACACTTGATGTTATTTTGTAAAATAGCATTATCAAATTCCTCCAAATCAGCACTTTCAGGAATCTCTATTTTTAAGATTTCAGCAATTGTTCTGTCTGCCCTAAAAGTTGACTTGCATTTTGTACATTTTATTATTGGGTCTGCAAAGTTTCCCAAGTGTCCTGATGCCTCAAATACAGATTTTGACATTATCTGTGAGCCATCAATTTCCATCATACCGTCTCTTCTGATTAATTCTCTGCGCCATAACTCTAGAAATTTATTTTTTAAACTTACACCAGATGGTCCATACTCCCAAAACCCTGCCTGTGCATCTGCATAAACCTCACAGCTAGGAAAGTAAAATCCACGCTCAAGTGCTAGTTTCATCACATCTTCATAATTCATTGTATCATTTCACCAATTACTGAATAAATTCTTACGCCAACTCCTTGACCTTTCTTATATTTTCAAAATCATTTCTAATATCATCAATTGGAGTTTCTAAAATTATTGGAATCTTTTTCTTATTGGCAGTTTTTATTACTTCTGATAATCCTTTTTCTCCAATGTTTCCTAGTCCTATATGATAATGTCTATCAAGATTGCAGCCAATCTCCCCCTTGGCATCATTAAGATGTAAAATCTTCAAATTCTCAAAACCCACAGTATCATCAAATTTTGTAAAAGCATCTTTGACTGATTTTTCTGTTCTTAGATCATATCCTGAAACAAACGCATGACATGTATCAAAACAGACACCAAATTTTTTTGCAGGTTTTAACTGATTAAAAATCTCTGACAACTGCTCAAAATTTGCACCAACAGAATTTTTTTGTCCAGCAGTGTTTTCAAGTAAAATCATCACATCATTTTTTGTTTGTCCAGCTTTGTTTAGTCCATTAACTAGTTGTTTGATTCCTGCATCTTCACCTGTCCCTAAATGACTACCAAGATGCGTAACCAAATATGGAATGTCTAATTTTCTACATCTCTCAATCTCATTAATCAGCGTATTTACTGATTTTTCAAATCCGTCTTCTTTAGGAGTGGACAAATTTGGTAAATATGGCATATGAGCACACGTTGCAAATCTATCTATTTTATTTGCTTTTAATTTCTCTTTGAAATTTGTAGTGTCACTATCTGAAAGATCTTTTGCATGCCACCCTCTTGGATTTCTAGTAAATATCTGAAAAGCAGAACACTCTCTTTCTACTGCATTATCTACTGCCTTGTCAATTGAACCTGAGATCGAAACATGGCAACCGATCTGCATATGTTACAACTTTAACTAAACATAATTTAAATCAGCATCTGCCTAAAAAATTAAAACCAGATTTTTATGTAATTACCATTAATCACTATTCATGCTTGCACTTGGACAGGATGAAATTGCAAAATACCCCTTTTTGGCAGATGCGGGTCAATATCTAAAAGATAAGGGATTTACACTGGAGCAATTTGGAACTGATCCAGATTTGAAATCATTGGTTGAAAAGGCATTTAATCGAATTGAAGTGGCTGCTGATGGAAAAATCTATCACTCTGATTTGATAGAAGATCAAGCATCAAATCAAGCTGCACTTCCAAGAGAAGTATTTTCGTTTCTCTTAGCCATCGTATTACTCAAATTAAGTGGCATGAACACATTGATCAAAAGATTTGCGCTTGCTGAAGCTAGACGTGCAGAAAAATACCTAGAAAAGGATTTGGCAAATATCTCTGATGAATCAAAAAAACAACTTGCAATTAGAGTCATTGATGATTTATTTTCAGTTCAGATAAAAAAACAGGATGATTTTTTTGTAATACCAGTATCTGATTATCTTAAACATGCAATAAATTTCCATGAAAGAGAATGGAAATTAATAAACAGACATGTAGAAAATGGTCTAGTATTTCTTACTCCACACGAAACAGTTCGATTAATTCGAAAAGAATTGGGAACTTATATCAGCTCTAAGATTATTAATGCAAAAACACCACCGATGATCTCGGGTTTTGAAGAACCAGTCAACAAATTAATTTTAATGTCTAAAAAATTTGCAACTTATGTCGTAACTACAGAAGAATATCCACCATGCATAAAGCACGCCATTGAAATTCTTGAAAAAGGAGAAAATCTTCCACATTCTGGTCGATTTATGCTTGCAACATTTCTTTTATCAAAAGGTCGATCAGTAGAAGAAATTGCACCGTTATTCAAAAATGCCCCTGATTACAATGAACGAGTTACTCTTTACCAATTAAATCACTTGGCAGGAACTTCAGGACGTGGTACTCATTATTTATGTCCTTCATGTGAAAAACTTAAGACACAAAATTTATGTTTTGCAATACCGGAATGTGATAATATCATAAACCCAACTCAATTTGGAAAAAAGAGAGTCTAATGCAAGAAAATGACATTAAATTTCTAGAGGATTCATTCAAAAAATACTATTTTGAGCATTTTGATCTTATCCGTGTACCAAACAGAACTTCTGAGCGAGAGTTTGGGTTCCAAAAATTCAATTCTGGTATGACACGACATATCTCAATTAAAGATGACAAAGAATTGCATCTTTTACTTATGAAAAATATTCCCTCTGATGTCTATTGTTCTAATGCATGTTACTCTTTTCCAAATTTACCTATGAATGAAAAAGATTGGAAAGAAGCAGATTTAATTTTTGATATTGACGCCAAAGATCTAAATCTAGAATGTAGAAAAAATCATACAATTTCTCAATGCAATGAATGCAATGAAATATCTATGAATAACAATAACTGTAGTAAGTGTAATTCTATAAAATTACAAAAAAAATCACTTCCATGTAAAAATTGTATAGACGCATCCAAAAATGAAGTATTGAAACTATCAAAAATTCTAACTGAAGACTTGGATGTTCAACAAAATGATATTCATGTTTATTTTTCTGGCAATGAAGGATTCCACGTTTATATGTATAATTCACAATTTCAACAACTAGGTTCAAGGGAAAGATCAGAGTTAACAGATTACATCATGTTTAATGGAGCAATCCCAGAAACTTTTGGAATGAAAAAATTCAAACCAAATCGTTCATCATTTCCAGATTTTGAAGAAAAAGGATGGAGAGGAAGATTTTCAAATGAAGTATATGGTTCAAAATCAAAACGATCAAAAATAATCTCAGAACTAATTATTAATGGATATTCTTCTTTTCAAAAAACTTTAGAAAACATCTCTGCTAAAATTGGAGCTAAAATTGATCCTAATGTAACGATGGATATTCATAGGATATTTAGACTTCCAGGATCACTAAATAGTAAAAGTGGTCTAACAAAAATTTTCTGCAATGATCTTTCAAAGTTTGATCCCTACACCGAAGCCTCATTTCTTAGCGAAAATTCAATAGAAGTAATGGCTAATTGCCCCATTGAATTTAAGCTAAAAAACAAAAAATTTGGTCCATACTTTAATGAAAAAGTGTCTATTCCAACATATGCTGCAGTATACATGATTTGCAAAAAATTAGCGACAATCTCTTAATTTTTTTGAATCAAATCTATTGATTATACCGAAATCATAGTAAAATAATTTCAAAAATAATACTAAATACCAAATTTTTGCTGGTAAGACATTAATTTACCGAGCCACAAGAAACGTTGATTTTGTATAGCGCCTCCACTGACAAACAAGCTCCTCCTCCTGACACAGGAAAATTTGCCAGATTAATCATAGTTGCCATAATTGCTGTTGTAATATTGGCAGTTGCTGGAAATCAGGCTGTAATTTTATCAATGAATTTTACCGAATTTGGGGAACAATTTAGCAAACCACTGTATTATTCACTAGTTTCAACTATTATCCTTTCAGCAATTGCTCTGGTACGAGTAAACATCATTGGAAGATCATCTATTTTTTGGTATGGACTTTACACAGCTATTGGATTTATAGGAAAAAGTACCCAACAACCAATCTCAAATAACATTCCAAGCTTTAAAGATTACAAGCTTAGTCCACCACAATTTGTTATTTGGCAAATTACAAAAATTTTGCTCTTTGGAGCATTTTTTGTAAATATTATGTTTGGATTTGCAGCCGTATCTTTTATCGATGGAAATAATCTAGGTTTAGAAAATTTATCCAACATATTTTCTTTACCTTTTGTAACACCAAATACTGATCCTAATTATGCAGTTGAACAAGTCATTCCAATGATTCCAATACTAGTGATTCTTTTGCCTCCAATTCTTGCAGCAATTGGACTTCGTTTAGTTTTGTATGTCGGTATTCATAAAATTATTAATGTCATTACTTCCTATCTTCAAGATTCAAAAAGTGGAAAACCAAGATACCTTAATTATGTTTCAACGGTAGAAACTATAATTGGTGTAAGTATACTCTGGTTAGGTTTTAATCTATTTTTTACTGATCAAATTGATTACAATACAAGATATATCGTCGGTGGAACACTGATTATTGGATTTGCTCTTTTATCTTTTTCAATTGCAGATAGAATAAGAGCACGTGTTCTCACTCACATGTTTAAGAGGGATGTGTACATTAGAATTTTAACAATTCTTGCAATCACAGTTATTGTTGGAGGGTTGGTAACCGTCAATAACAGTATTGCAGATGCAAAAAAAATTGAATACTTGGGACCTTACACTGCTCAACAAATTGGGGTTAATCGTTACATTGGTCAACTAAATGATATCAAAGAAAACACACACAATGTAGAATTGCAATATGTATCCCCAAATAATATAAAAAATTATGTAAATAAAAATAGCGATGTACTTGATGTAGTTAGAATATGGGATTGGGAGGCAGCATTTGCTAAATTAAAACCAGAAATTGGATTGATCCCAAACGTAGATTTTGAAGATAATGATATTCTTCGTTTTAATAATACATTATACTGGACTGCCTCAATGAAGCCTGTACTACCTTCTTCTGTTAGTCTTGAAAATAGATGGTATAACGAGCATCTGGTATATACTCACGTTCCAAATGGATTCCTCACCCTTGAGGCTACAAATGGTCAAATTGTAGATAGTGGTAAATTCTTTAAACAACGAGAAATCTATTATGGTGAAGGAGGTCTTTTTGGGCAAACTTGGTCGGCATATCCAAATTCTAGAGGATCTACTAGTGCAGAACTAGGGGGAGTATCTTATAACGGTAAAGGAGGATTAGATGTATCTCCACCACTTAGCTGGACTTTTGAACCAAACTTTTTACTTTCATTTCCCACCGAATCAGTTCATGTAATGCGATACAAAGATGTCCATGATAGAATGAAAACTTTGTATCCTTATTTCTTATATGATCTCTTTGGTAAAGAAGTAGACTCTATTCCAGTAACTAATGGAGAAAAATCCTATTGGTTGATGCCTTTGATAATTGGACTTGATACTCATGATGTACCATGGTCTGTTGGAAATCCGTATCTCAGATTAGTAGGATTTGCTTTAATTGATAGTTATGATGGAAATGTTCAACTATTGAAAACAGGCAATGACTTCTTTACTGAAATGTTTGTTAGTCAATACTCTGATCAGTTCAAACCTATACCAACTTGGCTTGAAAAACAGATACGATATCCAGTTGAATTGTTTAACTGGAAAGCAGGAATGTATAACATTTACCATGTAAATGATGTTGAAACATTTATTCAAGCAAATGAATTTTATGAGGTTCCTCAAGGATTGGAAACTTACTATGTGCAAGCAAAACCTCCAGGGTTTAATCAAACAGAATTCATAGGTTTACTTTCCTTAGAACTAAGAGGTTCTGAAGGAAGAAACCTTGCAGGATACATGATAGTTGAAAATGATCTCAAAAATTTAGGTCATATACAATTCTATGAAGTTCCATTAAACTCTACTACCAAATTGATTGGTCCTACTGCAGTTAGAGAAGCGTTGGACAAAGATCCAGCATTTGCTGAATTAAAGACACTTTTGAGAAATCCTAGGATTGGAGATAATATTTTGTACAGAGTAGGTGAACATGATGTCTACTTTATTCCAGTATATACTGCAGGAACTGGAGGAGTTGTTGCCCAACTTGGTACTATTGCAGCCGTAGGTGCTGCATTTACTGGGGAATATTATGTTGGTTTGGGAAATACTCAAGAAGAGGCATTTGAGGCATATTTGAAAAAAGTATCTGGTGTGGCTGGTTCCTCAACTTCAGTCGATGCTGACTATATTGAATTAGGTAAATTTGACAGAATTAATATTATAAAATCTTCATTTAAAGAAAATGGAATAGAAATTTCTGAACCAACATCAATACAAATTCCATTATCATTCAAAGAAGGAGAGATATCATTTTTTACTGAAAATGATCATGCTGACACAGAAGTTTTCTTATCTAAATTCATAGATAACTTCGTAAAACCACGAAGTGACAGAGTATTCATGTGGCAAGAAGACACTAATCTCAATATTGGAACAATAATTGTAAAAGACAATATTCCTGAAATGCATTATATATCAATTGCAGTAGGTAATTAATTGATAAATTGTTCTCAAAATCTAAATTATCTATGCTTTCATATGTTATATTTCTGAATTATGATTCTTTTTTGACTTCCAAAAACCTTAAGTTTAGATAAAAAATTTAGAATAAATGATGAAACAACAAAGTAAATGTCCATATTGTAATTCATTATTTAAAAATAATGAAGATCTATCCAAACATATAGACAGAATACATAATGGTTCAGGGCTTTTAGAAGGCGATTCTAGAAAATTTTAGAAATTAAATGTTTTACTTTTTGTTTTTCTAAAAATTATGCCTGATATATTTTAGAACATTAAATTAGGTGTAGTTTTTTTATATACTAATTGTTACTAGTTGTTGATAATGGTTCTGTCTATACAAAAAATTTGATTGATTTTTTAAATGATAAAAAAATATCATTTGAAAAACAAACACCTAAACTATTGGATCTAAAATCGCTAAATAATTACAACTCATTTATTCTCTCTGGACGAAGAAAAAATGAAAAAATAATAAATGAAATCAATTCCAAAATAATCAACCATGCAATTCAAAATGATAAAAAATTATTGGGAATATGTTACGGCGCAGAAATCTTGGCTCTAACTTTGGGTGGAACAATTCGAAAACTTACAATCCCTCAAAAAAATAATGAAAAAATCAATATTCAAAAAGAAAACCTTCTTTCCAATGATGATTTACAGGTATTTGAGAGTCATGGATTTGAGATTTCTAAATTACCTGATATTTTAATTGTAATAGGCAAATCCAAAAACTGTAAATTTGAAATTATTCAATATGAT
>JBOGRE010000351.1:0-5081 GCA_050749345.1 Nitrosarchaeum sp.
GCTTTAGGCCCAATAATCATCCTGACCACTTGAGGTGCTGGTTTTACCGCGGCGGCTGACACCAGAACTTGCCCACCCCTTATTCGTTAGTGTTTCTAGGACTGACAAAAGGTTTCTTTAGCAGAAACCACTCGGATTAACCTTGTCGTGCTTTCGCACATTGCAAAGTTTTCTCGCCTGCTGCGCCCCATAGGGCCTGGGTCCGTGTCTCAGTACCCATCTCCGGGCTACTCCTCTCAGAGCCCGTACCTGTAATAGTCTTGGTGGGCCATTACCTCACCAACAAACTGATAGGCCGCAGTCCCATCCTATGGCGATAAATCATTTGAAACATAAACCATTCCAGGCATAATGTTCTATCGGGCATTATTCTCAGTTTCCCGAGGTTATTCCCGTCCATAGGGTAGATTGACTACGCGTTACTGAGCCGTCTGCCTTGTATTGCTACAATGACTCGCATGGCTTAGTATCAATCCGATAGCAGTCAGGTCCGGCAGGATCAACCGGATTCTGTTTTTACTTAATTATTGAAGTACACTTGTACTAAATTGGAATTGACGGATGCACATAATCTTCACATTTCAGATTTGATCAGTTGATCAGATCCTCATTTTGTATGCGTAAATGGAGGCCCATGAATCATAAAATGGTGCATTACCATACTTTCATCACAAGCGCCGCCTATTGCTTTACGTATGCAGAAGGTCAAACTTTTCAAATACATATAAACCATGGCTAAAAACTGCGATCATTGATTAAATAATCGTTAAAATCTATAACAAATAGAAAAATAAAATGAGCATTATTTTAGATTACAAAAAAAAGACAAAAAAATCTGCAAAGTTATTTTCAGTATCATCTAAA
Source organism: Nitrosarchaeum sp. (assembly GCA_050749345.1). Classification (GTDB taxonomy): domain Archaea; phylum Thermoproteota; class Nitrososphaeria; order Nitrososphaerales; family Nitrosopumilaceae; genus Nitrosarchaeum. The sequence continues at coordinate 865 of JBOGRE010000351.1, forward strand.
TTTCATGTAAATGGTGTAAGCCATAACATACGCTTTTTTGAGCCATACCCATTTGTTGTAAAATCATCATCAGGAAAAAATTTGGTTGACGTAGATAACAACAAGTACACAGATTACTGGATGGGTCATTGGAGTTTGATTTTAGGGCACGGTCCAAAACAAGTCAAAGATTCACTAAAAAAACAGATTGAGAATAGTTGGATGTATGGAACAGTAAATGAGCAAACTATCAAATTATCTGAATTAATTTCAAAAGCAGTTCCAGTAGCTGAAAAAATTCGTTATGTCACATCAGGTACTGAAGCTACAATGTATGCAGTAAGACTTGCACGTTCTGTAACCGGCAAAAAAATTATTGCAAAAATAGATGGAGGATGGCACGGATACACATCTGATTTACTAAAGAGTGTGAACTGGCCATTTACAGAATCAGAAAGCAGTGGTGTTGTAAATGAGGAAAAAATAATTTCAATACCATACAATGATTTGGAAAGATCACTTGAAATTCTCAAAAAAGTTTCAAATGATTTGGCAGGAATAATCATTGAGCCAATATTAGGTGGTGGAGGATGCATCCCAGCAACGCCAGAATACCTCAAAGGAATACAAGAGTTTACTCATAAAAATGAATCACTGTTCATACTAGATGAGATTGTAACAGGATTTAGATTTAGATTTGGATGCTTATATAATTCCATGAAGCTTGATCCAGATATTGTCACCTTGGGGAAAATTGTTGGTGGAGGAATGGCAATTGGTGTAATGTGTGGCAAAAAAGAAATAATGAGACATGCAGATACGACAGGAAAGAAAAAATCAGAGAGATCATATATAGGAGGAGGAACATTTTCCGCAAATCCAATGTCAATGACTTCAGGATTTGCAACATTGACAGAGTTAAAAAAATCAAAAAACATCATTTATCCAAAGCTCAATGCCCTAGGAAAATTTGCAAGAGATGAACTAGGCAAAGTATTTGGAGATAAAGTAATCATTACTGGTCAAGGTTCGTTATTTATGACACATTTTACAAAAGATGGAATTACAGAGATTGTAAATTCAACTCAGGCTGCAAAGTGCGATACAGAGTTACTCCACAAATATCACTTTAAAATGATTACACAAGATGGGATATTCTTTTTGCCTGGAAAACTAGGTGCCATATCTAATGCACACACTAAAGATGACGTAAATAAGATGATTATAGCAACTGAGAATTTTCAGCAAATAAAATAATTCTCAGATATGGTACCAAAAATACAAAATTAAAGAAATTGAAGTCAATAACATAAACTTTCATTACCCATAACATTTTGTAACTAACCATGGGCTTGTTTGATTCAAAAGAAAACTCTGAAGATCTTATGTATCATGCAATGTCCCTAATGGAAAAAAACCAACCTAGGGGAGCAATCACATTATTTAGTAAAATACTCAAACAGAATTCTAAAAATACGTCAGCATTGTACAATAAAGGACTGGCACTAAATCAAATCAAAAAATACAGCGATGCAGTAACGTGTTTTGATTTGTTATTAGAATTAAACTCCAAGGACGCAGCTGCAATTAACAACAAAGGAATTGCAATGGCAGAAATGGGAAACATTCAAGGCGCATCAGAGTGCTATGACATGGCAATCAAAGCAGATCCAAAATACGGACCATCATATTTTAACAAAGGCGTTTTACTGGATAAATTACAAGAGCCTGAAGAGGCACTGAACTACCTTGACAAAGCAATAACTATAGAACCTAGAAAACCAAATGCTCAGTTTTACAAAGGAATCATTTTGGGAAAATTAAAAAGACATGAAGAGGCACTGAATTGTTTTGAGAATGTTCATAAAAAGAATCCCAGTCACATGGATTCACTGTTTCACATAGGGATAGAATCAGCAGAGTTGGGAAATCACAAAAAAGCAATAGAAATTTTTGATCAAATACTTGCAAAGCATAAAGATAATGTAAATATCATCTATGCAAAATCTAGAAGCAAGTCAGCATTAGGTGAATTTCCAGAATCTCTAGAGTTATTAAAAAAAGCAATAAATTTGAACCCCAAAATAATTAGAATATGGGCTAAAGAAGAAAAAATTTTTGAAAAACTACATAGCAACGATCAGTTCAAAAAATTAGTGAAACTCTAGAAAATCATTTCATATTCAGGACAAATTTGGAAAAACATAATACAACAGATGAAATTTTACACAGCGTAAGGAGATGAAAAAATCAAATATCTATGCATCTGGGGACAAAAGAAAGATCAACCCAAATTGGTTTACAGACAAAGTACACATGACAGATATATCATCTAAAATAAAATCAAAAGAGCAAGACATCTATCATGTTTACTTTGAAAATGGCGCAAAAACAAAAATGCATTTGCACAATGGCAATCAAATTCTAATAATCACCAAAGGAGTTGGTAGTCTTGAGACATTTAGAAAATACGGTATAAACAAGACAAATTTTAAAATCAAGAGAACTGAGAAAATTAGCCTCAAAGAAGGAGACATCGTATACATTTCATCTAATACACTCCACACACACGGATCATCAAACAAAAAGACATTCTCACATATTGCAATCAATATTTTACCATCTAAAAATACAGAATACAAAACAAAATGGTATGAATCAGACTTTAAGACAAATGTCACAAAAAAAATATGACTGTTCAAAATGTCAGTTAGAAAAAGCTCTGAAATAGAAACAATTTCAGGAAACGAAGGAACAGAAATAAAACAATACTTTCATCCACATAACACATTAAATGGAATTGGTTACAGCCTAGCACAATTTACGTTAGAGTCAGGAAAAAAATCTCTACTCCACAAGATAAAATCATCTGAGATTTACTATATTTTAGAAGGTGACGCAGTTTTGAAAATCAATGGAGAATCACATCAATTAAAAAAAGATTATTCAGCCTATGTTCCACCAATGTCAGAACAATGCATAGAAAACACAGGTTCTGCAAATCTACGATTTTTGTGCATTGTGGAACCAGCATGGAAACCAGAAGATGAAATTATTTTAGAATAAACTAATAACCACTACAAGTCTTATGTAATTGTTTTTAACATATGAGAAATCCCTAGCATTAGTGAATACATATCAAGCCCTCAGAGCATTGAATGTAAAATCAGATTCATCATTGGATGAGATAAAAATAGCATACCGAAAATTAGCACTAGAATTTCATCCGGATAAAAATACTAGTGAAAAAGAAGGCAATGAATTCAAAAATATTACAGAAGCATATAATTACTTGAAGAAAAATTTCAACCAAAATACAGATGGATCAAAACAAAAATTCACAGAGACAAACAACAAAACTAATTTTGAGAGAAAATCTCAATGGGGGGCACCCACAGGAGAAAAAATACCAGAAGAAGATTGGAGTAGATACACACGTGAGTTTGAAGAGGGGGACCCAACTTTTTGGAAAGAATATGAAAAAAAATTCTGGGAAGAGTACAATGCACGCATACGTTCAGATGGAAGACATGGGGAGTATGAAAAAGCAAGAGAGCCTGAAAATCAACCCAATCTCTTTGTAGATGTAGACAAGAGTTTGTGTATAGGATGCTGCAGTTGTGAGATGATTGCGCCGGATGTTTTTTTGATCAACAGAAATTCAAGATCAAATCCAAAATCATCAGTCATAAATCCAAAAGGTGCGGGAATAAATAAAATAATGAATGCTGCAGAAACTTGCCCCACTAAAGCAATAATTGTAGAAAATATAGATACAAAAGAGAGATTATACCCTTATTGAAGATTATTTTAATTTATGATAAATTTCTTCAATCTCTGAATCAGAAAATTTTATAGGATTAAACATGCTATGAATTGCGCCAGCAGAATCACCCGGAGTGCGAGGAACTAGGTGCACATGGACATGAGGAATTTCTTGTCCCGCTTCTTTTCCATTGTGAATTGCAACAAGTGTTGCACCGGTGAGTTTGTCTATTTTTGGAAGAACTTTGTGAACAAGTGAAAACAAGTCATAGTTTTCTTCATCACTCATGTCTTGAATTTTTACATGATGGTTTTTTGGAATTACCAAAGTGTGGCCTTTTGCCAACGGAAATGCATCTAAAAATGCCATCGAGTGCAAGGTTTCTTTGATTGTTTTAGTCGGAATTTGACCAGAAACTATTTTACAAAAGATACAATTCATGCCACTTTAACATATAATCAAAATATTAACT
>JBOGRE010000352.1:0-3841 GCA_050749345.1 Nitrosarchaeum sp.
TAATGCTTGGTTTGCTGAAATAAGAATTTGCGTCTACTGCAAAAACCTTTTTGTTTTTGACAGCCCTCAACATTCTCCATGGTTTATCCTCTTTCAATATCTTGTTGTATTCTGATATTATACGAAATGTATCAAAACCACATGGCATCATGATGATTATGTCTGGATCTGATTTTGTGATCTCGTCAATGCCTAATTTTCTAGAATGTTCCCCCATCTCACTAATCATGTTCTCTCCCCCTGCATCTTTGATCATTTCAGGCACCCAGTGACCTGCTGTAAAAAATGGTTCAATCCATTCTATTGCAAGAACTTTTAGTTTTGTTTTGGGTGTGACATTTTTTACATGTTTTATTCTTTTTTTAAGCGACTCTGTGATCTTTTTTGCTTTATTTTCTTTTTCAATAATTTTTCCAATTTTATTTACAGACTCTACTATCTCTTGTAAATTATGTGGATCCATTGAATGGATTATTGGTTTTTTTTGTAAAATTTGAATCGCCTTGTTAACTTGATTGGTATGTGCTGCACATGCCTCACATGTTTCTTGAGATATTATAAGATCTGGATTTGCCTCTAAAATATTTTTTTCATGTAATACAAAAATTTCTTTTCCATCATTTAATAATTGACAAGTTTTTGTATCAATTTCTTTGCTAGATAATTCATCTGAATTAATTACAGAACTAATCACACGTGGTTTTGTTTTTGCATTTTCAGGATATTTACATTCATGTGTTACTCCATACAACATATCTTCTACTCCAAATTCATATAACAATTCTGTAGCACTGGGTAAAAAAGAGACTATTCTCTTTATTGGCATGTTTTATGTTTAGATTTGTTCTTTAAACGTCCTACGTTAAGTTATGGTCAATTTTACTGATTAGGCAACTTAATAGGAACATTTTAGGCACAAATTTCGTTGTCTGCAAACTCACAAGACATTCGACGAGCAATATTGGCAAAATGGCATGAGAATTTATCAAATTATGGAAATTTATTTTCATCTGATTCTATTAGCGGTTCTAGTCCTCCATCAGTGTTTGTAGGTTCATACAACTATCCCAAAGTATTCGTCGGGCCAATGGTTCCTCCAATACACGGTAATACAAGTTTACTTGATAATCCTGAAATGTGGGCAGGTAAATCTCTTGAAGACATTGTTAATTTTAGGTTAAATTTAATTCGTGGTATTCAAAAAGTTTCAATACATCAAACAGAAGGACGCTACATAGAAAATTTACAAGAAATTACAATGTCATCAAAACCTACTGATTCTGATTTACAATTCACTAAAACTACATCTCACAATGTTTTACTTGATGGGGAAAGTGCCCCATTTGGACCAATTGGTGAAATCAAATCAGTAAAGTTCTATGGTACATCTGCAACAAAATCAATTGAAAAAACTTTCTATGATAAAGATCTAAATGCTCAAGATGCTGTTTTACATTTGTATAATTCTGGCATAGATATTTCAAAAATTCAAAAATGTTTTAGCATTGGAATGTTTGGGAAAAAAAGAAAACTGGTTCCTACAAAATGGAGCATAACTGCAACTGATGACATTATATCAAAATCACTCACTGAAGAAATTTTGAATTATGATTTAATTGATTCGCATAAAATTTTTACATATGAGCATCTTGGAAATTTATTCTCTGTAATTTTGTTTCCACACCGATGGATTTATGAAATGATTGAAGCATGGTATTCTGATGGTGTTTTAGGATTTGGTTCTGATTTTGAGGATGCACGTGGAATCAATCATCCTCCAGCAATAGCTGGTGCATATTTTGCAGCCAAATTAGGAGTAACTGAATATCTGGTGAAAAATAAAATTCAATCCGGTGTGATAATCTTACGCGAAATTAGACCTGAATATGCAATTCCTGTGGGTGTTTGGCAGGTAAGAGAAGGGATTCGTTCAGCAATGAGGCAAACCCCGATAATCGGTGAAACTTTTGATGATGCTCTTGCTTTGGCATCAAAGAAATTGAGTATTAGTAAACATGAATGGCTTTCAAAAGGAAACATTCTGAAATTAATTCGTCAGAAAACAATTGTAGATTTTTTCTAATTTATTATGCAAAATTTGATCATGACTAAATTTATTGTAAAATAGTCATTTCATTCACCAAAATGACTATTTTTATTTAAATTTCTATACATAGTGTATATTGGAACGACAAATATATGATCATATTGAAACCTTTGAAGAGTTTTGCAAAACAGATCAATGCAGAAATTCTGAATCTCCGTGGTTCGAAATACAAAAACAGCAAGCCAAAGAGTAATCTTGGACTACGCTCTACTAGATGGTATATGTAAATAGGTTGTATAATCTACACAAGTGATTGTCAGGACTAATCTTTGAATTCAATAACTTTGTAATTATATTATGAAACCTCAATCATGTAGAAATTGTGGCAAAGAATTATGGGAAGAACAAATTATCTGTCCCAAATGTGGTCATGATAGAGGAGATCTAGAATAATCTTTTCTAAATTTTGTATTAACTTGATTTAGGAAATAGAGTTTAGGATTTATTTTTCTTTTTTTGTCAACTATAAAAAACCGAGTTCTTTTAACAAAAATCAATCATCATTAGAGTAATGACAAGGCGCTACCACTCTCCTATTACTTATCGCTTACGAGAAATCCCCATAAAACAGATCAAAATATGGAAAGATGCACAGGCAAGAAAACTTGACAGAGAAGGAATTACAGAACTTGCATGCTCCATTAAAAACGAAGGGCTCCAAAACCCACCAATGGTTCAAAAGGAATCAAAAAACTCATACCTTTTGATGTCAGGTCAGAGAAGACTCGCCGCACTAAAAAGATTAGGTGCAAAGAAGATACCTGTACTGTTACTCACTCAAAACACAAAATATGATTTAGAGGATGCAAAGGCAGCATCAGTAATTGAGAATCTTCACAGAAACAAGATGAACACAAAGGACATGACAGCAGCTTGTGTATTTTTAACTGAATCAGTGGGAAAAAACAAGGCTGCGCAGTCCCTTGGAATCTCATCACAAACCCTCAAAAAATATCTTGGATTTGCAGCAGTCCCTGACAGATTAAAACAATATGTTCCCAAGGAACTCTCTCGCGATGATGTTACAAGGCTGTATCAAATCATTCCAAACATTTCAGAGTCAGAACGAATTGCAGAAAAGATTATTCATCTTGATCAAAAACTTCGCAAACAGTATTTACGTACTCTATCAAGAAGTCCAAAATATTCTCATCTCAAACTGCTCAAAAAAGCAAAGGCAGGATTACTTCAGCAAAAAGTTACCCTTGAGTTAAACAAGAATAATGCAAGAAAACTGCACAGTCTTGCTGCAAGAAATGATATGGAAGTAATAGAAATGGCAGACAAGATAATGTCAGACTATCTGAAGCGAAGGTAACAAACCAGAAGATATCTTGGTCTAAAAATAAAATGATTCTAGATTGAATCTTGTTTTGTTCACTTTGTTCATTTACTAGTTCATCGCTTTGAGAATATTTTCTTATCCATAATTAGAATTTGATGAATGACAGTCTATACGATAGATTTATCTTTAATCAAAAAATCTTTTTCACATTGGTCAATGAAAAAATTCAAAAACTTGCAAGTCAAATCTTCAAAGTAGATCCTTTAATTAAGCACCTAGGCCTAATTGATTTAGAAGGTCACATATTGACAGACCAATCATCATCTTCTTCAGTTCCAAATGAACCCGATCAAGACAGAGTAATGTTTTACTATCAAGTTGGTTTGCGTAGAGGCAGACGTGAACACTTCAATGATATGTATGGCATGACCGAATACATTCACATAATC
>JBOGRE010000353.1:0-6349 GCA_050749345.1 Nitrosarchaeum sp.
AAATTTTTAGAGAAATAGTTCATACTTTATGAGATTCATACTATTATAATTAATATGATACAGTCTATCGAAGAGATAATTTAAATTGATTAAATGAGTACTAGAATTGGATATGACAAAAAATGAGCTGCTTCAAGTATCTGATGAGTTTATAAAGGAAAATTCAGAGCATTTGAAGACAAAAAGACAACGAAAAAACGGTGGACCCTACTCTAAGAGAGACAAGGACAAAAGACGAGACGAGGTGTACAGGCTACATTTTGAGTATGGATATTCTGCAAGAAAGATTTCAGATCTGATGAAGATTAACAGGAACACAATCAACAGAGATGTTAACTATTGGTACTATAAGGTAGGCAAAAATTTCAACTATCGAGATCCCGAGAACAAAATTATTACTACACTTCAACGAATGGAGATTCAGATGTCAAGACTGCGAGAGCAGCTTGACAAGGTAGAGACAAACTCCGAGCGGATGGCAATAGAGCGTTTGATTTTTGATATCATCTCTAAGATTCTACATACACATCAGAAATTGGGAGAATCAACCATGAGAATTACCAAATTAGGCACAGAATGGATTAATGACCAGTTGAAAAAAGAGAAGATCAATAAAAGATTTTTGAGATACTTTGATACTATTTCTGTTTCTGAAAAAGCACAAGAAAAAATTCAAAGAATAATTAAAGAAGACAGAATGTATTGAATTTAGGAAATTTAGTTTCTTTTTTTCTTGATGTATATTACTGCTGCTCCAACTACACCAGTAAGTAGTGTGGCCATCCAGACTGCGCTAGTTTGTATTCCTGCTAGCAATAATGCTGTAGAGTCTATTGGCAAAAGGGCTCCACCGACGGACATGACTGACCAAGTGGTTGTAAGTAGAAATTTGCATTTGTAACTAGCTTACTCTTCCAAACCCTTTGAGAGCAGTCTTTGATTTTGGGTTGTGGGTGATTTTGTTTTGGCAGTCATAAATCAGAGGCACTAGCGACTTTGTATAGAACTCGTCTATCTGATGCTTTGTTTTTGTGTGGTGCTGGACTATACAGATACAATCAAAGCCGGATATTGATTTTTCATCAAGGTTTGAGAGTATTTTAAAATCTATTTTTTTTAGGTGATTTTCTATCAGATATTTTTTTTCAAGTGATTTTTTGTAGTGAGGATCAAATGCTGATACATCAAGGCCCTTTTTTGAAAGAATATTGGCAATCTTAAAGCCAGGAGAATCGCGCATGTCCTCTATATCTTGCTTGTATGCAAGGCCACAGACTAGAACTTTTTTCCCAAGCTTCATCTTGGTTAGAGTTTTTTTTATCTCAGATGCAATGTACTCTGGCAGCTCAGAGTTTATCTCAACTGCTGTCTTGATGGTAGAAAACGTCATTCCCTTTTTCTTTGCAGAGTCTAGTAAAAAAAGTGGGTCCTTTGGAATACAGTGGCCGCCAGCTCCTGCTCCTGAATCAAATGGCATAAAGCCAAACGGCTTGGTTGATGCGGCAGTCAAGACCTCTTTGATATCAATTTGCAGCTTGTCACACAGCATTGCAAGCTCATTTACCAAAGATATGTTTACTAGTCGAAATGTATTTTCAAATGATTTTACAGACTCTGCAACCTTTGGCGAGCTGACTCGGAACAGATTAGAGTTGTTGACAGGCCCGTAAATCTTCTGTGCTATGGTAAATGTGGTATCGCCTGTTGCATAAATTATTCTTGGGATGTTTTCTAGCTTCCACTTTTGGTTTAGAGGATCTATTCTTTCAGGGCAAAAGCAAACGCCAAAGTCTTCTCCTACAGTGTATCCTTTTGATTTTACTTTTTTTATCAGCTCGTCAGTTGTCCCTCCCCTAACGCTGCTTTCTAGTATGATTATATCACCTTTTTTTGCGGTTTTTATAAATTCATCAGCTGCTGCAAAGACAAATGTCTCAGAGTTTACCTTGCCATCAGGTATTGGAGTGGGAACACAGATGATTCCAATTCTTGGAAGGCTTGACTTTGTTAGTTTTGTGGCAGGCAGAAATTTTCCATTAGATATTGTCTCTTTTAACATTGGCTCAAGCTCAATATGGGTAGAGTCTAGTGATTTGTTTTTTAGCGATATAATTTTTCTTGAATCAGTATCAACACCAATTACTTGAAAACCGTGAGTTGCAAGCCTTAATGATAATGGTAATCCAACATAGCCCAGTCCAAACACAATAATCTCAAAATCATTTTGGTTTACATTATCAAGTGTATCTGAAAGAGAACTAGTCTTCATACACAAAAATTAAAACTTGATAATATTAATTTTAATTCCATCGTTTTAACCATGCCTGCACTAAAAGATGAAACCTCAATTCGTCAGAAGGAATGTCAGAGTCATTATACTAGGAGCTAATATTGAAATGTGCTTATGGGTGTACTTTACATGGGTTTGTCTGAGTATTAGGGTTTGGATGTGAAGATGGGTGTGGCACAAACTGATGATTTCCTCCTTTTTGAAGTTTGAGTGCGGGATTGATATCAAGAACCAAGTTTCCACCTTTTTTATCATATATCTTCAAACTAATTATTTCATCATTGGTGCCTGGCTCTCCTTTATCATTCATAGTCCATGTTGCAAATGCTTCACATACTCCGTTATAGCGGCCATACCCTTCACCAGTATAGGTGTCTAATGCTGGTCCTGGATGGGGGATAGGTGGAGGCGCATTTGGATTTTCATCAGTACACTTGGCTGATTCAAGTTCCTCTAGATGAAATTTCTCCTCTTTGTTAGTATATGGTTTCTTCCAGCTGACATTAAGATTGTTAGGTGCGAGTTTTGAATTACAGTGAAGCTCAAAGCCATGGGTTACCTTGCCATATGTAGGAGCATTTACACTGCCACCTCCAGTGAAGAAACCGGTTTTTTCTTTGCATTCATTTTCTTCTTCGTGATGTTTTTCATGGTCTTTAGAGTATTTTTCGTGTTCTTCAGAGGAGTGTTTGTAATCGCTGGAGCTAAAGTAGTTCTTGTTATCCTTTAGGAATTTCTCGTGATAGTCCATGAACGTTTTATATTCATAGCTGTCCATGTATTTTCCTTCCTTATCAAAGTAATCTTCATAATCCTTCATGAATTTTGAATATTCTGCCTTGCCAAATTTCTTTTTATTGTCCTTATAGTATTTGTCAAAATTATCATAGCGTTTTTTATGATCCTCTTTCTCACCGTCGCACTCACATTTCTCATTATGTTTTGGATAGTCTTTAGAGTATCCTTTGTGCTTGTCAGAGTAAGAGTTGTAATCTTTAGAGCTAAAGTAGTTTTTGTTATCCTTTAGGAATTTTCCATGATAGTCCATGAATATTTTATAATCATATTTGTCCATGTATTTTCCTTCCTCATCAAAGTAATCTTCATAATCCTTCATGAATTTTGTATATTCTGTCTTACCAAATTTCTTTTTATTGTTATCATAGTTTGTCATAAAATCATAATAGTGTTTTGCATGATCCTTTTTGCGTTCATCGCATTTGCAATTGTCATGATCATCAGGACATTTATTTTTCTCTCCACAAATTACTAACTCAACTGAATGAACATTTCTTACATCATTGGATGCGAAATTATTATCTTGAACTGATGTTGGTATCATTTCGATGATTACTTCTTCACCTGGATTAGAATATTCTTCGCCTAATTTTTCTATATTACCCGCAGCAACTACTGTTTTGTCTTTATCATCATCACGGAATTTGCATTTGATGCACAGGGGGTCAAAAGTTTGTTCACTGCTAAATATACACTCGTCTACAACATTTTGAGAAGTTCCATCGTTTAATTTTCTGACTCCAATGTTAAATGAAATATTTGCATGGTCTATCGGACTTTGGTCAACGTTATCATCGTTATCATCATCGTCATCATCATCGTCGTTATTACCTCCAGAACCTCCAGAGTTCAAAAATCCAACGAATTTTTTATAATCAAAATAATGCCAAAAATTGTACCAGTCCTTATCCTTGTCATCACCATAGCTGGTCATCTGCCCAAACCCAATTGTGGATAATCCTAAAATTGCAACAATAACTATGATGAGTCCTTTACGCAATGCTTTTCAGAAGGAATTTCCTTTTTGCTTTAATACCCTTTATGTATCAAGTACTCTATATCATATCCTCTAGGTTTCAAACACTTGGCAAAACCAGCCAAAATAATTATATAAAAATAGATTATCCTGCAACCAGAATTTAGTCATAGTCTATTTTGGCAAATTACCTAGGTACTGTTAAATCCAGTCTAAAAACGAATCAAAGTATTATGCCTGAGCTTGAGGAGTTTGCAGAAGCCCTGCTTGACCAACTTTCAGTTGAGATAAACGAGGAAAGGGATATTTCAGAGCTGGTTGAAAAAATTGCAGAGGATTCTAGCTTTAAAGTAAAGTTTGATGAGCTTGAGAAAATTTGTGGGGATATTTTTCCTCAAATGGCACTAAAGGTAAAAGAGTTTTTGGGTATATCGATTCTTCCCATATTGAAGCTAGAGTATTTGGGACTAAAAGAATTCAAGAAAATGAAGGGAAAAAAGGTCTTTACGACTTTGGCTGCAAGGTCATTTGTAGACGAGCTCTTTGATGCAGTTTCAGATGAGAATGTTGCAAAAATTGTAGAGATGATAAAAAAAGACAAGGCAAAGTTTCTCGTTTATTCTACGTATGCCAAGGCATACATCTCAAAGATATCAACAACATATGGTGACGTTTTAGACTCTACAATTTACCTTAACAAGTTCATTCTTGGCAGCTATCCCCAGATAATTTTGTACAAGCGTGGAGAACCGTACGAGTCAAATGCTCAAAGTGTCAAGTCTGGGTTTAGGGGAGCACTAAAGATGACAATTCTTGAAGAGCAGATTCACTCCATTCAGCAAAACCTGTATGATATCAATAAGGAGGCAGTAGTTCAGGTAAACTCTATCAACGAAGAGCTTGCAAAGATAATTTTAGAGCTAGATGATTCTACTGCAAATGAGCTAACAGAATATCTCAGACTACAACCAGTGCCAGATGACTTTCCAACTGCAAAAAGGGCAAACCTGTTTTTTATGCTAAACCCTGATAATTTTATTGTCAGCGTACTTGGTCCAGACGTGATGACCTTTAACAAAGTAGAAGTAGATCCTAAAATCTCAGAGATGATTCCGCAGCTATTGGGAATATATCAAAGATGGCTCAAGCCAATCCAGACACACCATGCTGCATTTACTATCATGGAAGGTATGGCTGAATTTGCCGTTCAAAATATTCTAAAAGACGATGCAGACTTTCAAAACTATCTATCAACCTTTATGGGAACTGATTTTTCATCATACCAGGTGCGAAAAAGCATGGGAAAGGACTTTACCAAAGAAATATTTGAAAAACATGGCAAAGAGACATTTAAGATTCTAATAGAAAATCCACCATCAACTCTAGAGCTAAAGGATCCGCAACGATATCTAAAAAGGGTCAAATGAATCTTTGATAATGTTGAATGAAAAATTTGATCCATTTGTTGCTGAATGGACGTCCTTTGTAAAGAATGAAAACCATAATCTAGTTGAAAAGTGTCTAAAGCTAGCACAGATTCTAGAATATCCTGAACTTAACATTTCAGAATACATAAAAAAATTAAATGATATTGGGAAAGCGCTAAAGCTTTCTATAACTAATAATGATAATCCAACTTATCGTATTTCTATGCTAAATGAGCACATCTTTCGGCATCATGGATTCATAGGAGATATTGATGATTACTATAATCCCAAAAATAATTTTCTTAATGCAGTACTAGATAAAAAATCTGGGATTCCAATAACACTTGCAATAATTTATGTAGAGGTTGCAAAGCACATTGGGCTTGATCTTCACATAACTGGATTTCCAAGCCATGTTGTAGTAAAATATGAAGAGGAGATGGTTTTAGATCCATTTGATGGTGGAAAATTGCTAAGCATAGATGATCTTAGAGAAATTCTTTATGAGAGTTATGGAGAAGCTGTTGAATTTTTGCCAGAATTTTTAGATGATATTAATGCTGAACAAATTTTAGTTCGCATGACTAGGAATCTAAAAAATGCCTACGTACAATCGTATGCATATGACAAGGCCATGAGATGCATTGATATGGCACTTTCATTACAGCCTGACTCACCTGAAGAGATTCGTGACAAAGGCATCTTAGAAGAAAGGCTACTGCATTATGATCAGGCATTAGAATTTTTAAATAAATATTTAGAGTTAAACCCAAATGCAGAGGATGTTGATTTTATTTTAGACTTAATTAAAAGTATTAGAGAAAAAAATTAATCAATAATTGATGTAATGTCATGCCC
>JBOGRE010000354.1:0-16275 GCA_050749345.1 Nitrosarchaeum sp.
GCGTTAATCCATCCACCGCCATTTACACTAAAAATAGTTGGGTTTGGATATCCATCCCAGGGTTCTGTACTAAGAGATTTACTTACAACAGCACCTACACCGGAATGATAAAGTCGATTAAAGACATCTAATGAAATACCCAAAATTCCAGAGGCCAGCATTACAGGTCTTTCTAGGTGAATTTTTCCTATCGAAGTAACCAGGCTGGGTTCCACTTTGAATGATATACTTGGTTTCGAATATAATAGTTGATTCATAAGGTTTCTAGTACCTTTTTAAAAGGAGACCTAAAATTAGCTAGTCATGTATTCTGTAATCTTGACAGAGTTGGGAATCACAGTTTTCAATGACGAAAAGATGGAAAAGGCATTTCCTTTCAAAGATGCAGTTAGAGATTATCTTTCTGTGAAAAAAAAGGAATCGAGATTAAATGAACTTGTAGACTATCTTAGTCCACTTCAAAGAGGAGTCACAGTCAGTGATGAGTCATTGATGACATTATTGAAAAAAAGTTCCATAGATGCACAAATGATGGAAGAAATAGATCTAGAAAAGATCCAAGCAATCAAACCTCAAATAATTGTTGATTCAGGATTTGCAGCAAGTATACCAGAGGTATTTTCTAAATTAAGAGAATTTGCAATGGGATTGTCATCATCAAAAGTAACAGAAGTTTCAGAGAGTCCAGATCTTCATATTATTCAGGCAATAAATTCATTGGATGAAATAGATAAAATTGCAAATGGACTCAGCTCAAGATTACGAGAGTGGTACGGATTACATTTCCCAGAATTAGACAACATAATAGATAGCATTAATGGTTATGCACAAATTGTTTTGGCCGGAAAACGAGAATCATTAACAAAAAAAGTGTATGAAGAAGCAGGGTTTCCGGATTCAAAAGCAGAAATGATTTCTTTACTTGCATCAAAAAGTAGAGGTGGAGATATTTCAGATATTAATTTGGCAATTGTACAATCCATTGCAAAACAAATTCTAGATTTTCATGATTTACGAAAAAAATTAGAAGATCATGTTGAATCAGAAATGGAAATTATTGCGCCAAATCTTTCAGCTATTCTCGGAGCTGCAGTTGGTGCAAGAATATTAGGAAGAGCTGGAAGTCTAAGAAAATTAGCTTCAATGCCTGCAAGTACAGTTCAAGTAATAGGTGCAGAAAAAGCACTCTTTAGATCATTGAAGACAGGTGCTCAACCACCAAAACATGGATTATTGTTCCAGCACGCAATGGTTCACGCCGCTCCTAGATGGCAGAGAGGAAAAATTGCAAGAGCTATTGCTGCAAAGGCAGTCATAGCTGCAAGAGTTGATGTGTATGGTGAGGGTATTAACAAAACTTTACTAGAAAAACTTAACGTAAGAGTAAACGAAATTAGTAAAAAATATGAAAATCCCACTGAAAAAGAATCTAAAAAACCAGATCTATTCAGACGTGAAGGAGGAGACTTTAGAAGAAGAGAAGGTGGAGAATCTAGAGGAGGAGACTTCAGAAGAAGAGAAGGTGGAGAATCCAGAAGAGAGAGTGGTGGCTCTAGAGGAGACTTCAGAAGAAGAGAAGGTGGAGAATCCAGAAGAGAGAGTGGTGGCTCTAGAGGAGGTGGAGAATCTAGAGGAGACTTCAGAAAAAGAGGTGGAGAATCTAGAGACTTCAGAAAAAGAGAAAGTAGTGGCTCTAGAGAAGGTGGAGAATCTAGAGGGGATTTCAGAAAAAAAGAGAGAGGTAGATCTAGAGAAGGTGGAGAATCTAAAAAAAGAGAAGGCAGTGATTCTAAAAGAGTGAATAAAAACTATAGAGAAAGAGCAGATTCCAAAGTAAATAAAAACAAAAAGAGAACAAAGTTTGAAAGAAGATAATCATGGATTTTTTTGGATAAACTCTGATGGTGAAAAAAAGCTAGCCACTGAAAATTTGGTGGTGGGAAATCAAGTATACAAAGAAAAATTAATTACAAAAAAAGGAGTAGAATATAGGTTATGGGATCCGTTTAGAAGCAAATTAGCTGCAGCAATAATGAATGAATTAGAAATATTTCCATTTAAAAATAAATCAGCCGTGTTGTATCTAGGGGTATCAACTGGTACAACTGTTAGCCATATTTCAGATATTGTTGGACCAGCAGGAATAGTTTTTGGAGTAGAGCATGCAAGTAGAGTAGCCAGGGATTTTTTAGATAGAGTTGCATCGCATAGATCAAACATAATTCCGATTTTACAGGATGCAAGAAAACCAAAAGAATATTTTTCAGTATTTGGTAAAGTAGATGTTGTGTATGTAGACATAGCACAACCTGATCAAACAAATATTGCAATAGAAAATTGTAAAATGTATCTCAAAAAAGATGGTTATTTCTTTTTAGTAATAAAAACAAGAAGCATAGATGTTACAAAAGCTCCAAAAAGAATCATAGATGAAGAAATAGAAAAGATGAAAGTCCACTTTGAAATTCTACAAGTAATAGATCTTCACCCATATGATAAAGATCATGCAATGGTAATTGCAAAGTTTCTAAATTGATTTTTTATTCAGTATTTTTTGGGTAGGTTTCCAACTTTTACGCACAAAAACGGGAAGAATTTGGTTGGCTTTATAATAAGATTTAACAAAATTAATGGTTTTAGAATCAGAGGGATACCCACTCCCCAAATCATGGTTTTTTCGGAGTTTGTCTATTGTTCTATCTCTAGTAACTTTGGCAATTATAGATGCAGCAGAAACTACAACAAATCGACTATCTGCATGATGATATGATCGGATTTTTTTGTTATTTGATAATTTTGCAATTTCTTTCCCAAATCTTTGTGGATTAACATCACATGAATCAACATATGATGTATCAGGATTTAATTTCAAGATAACTTTTGCCATATATTTAGCCTCTAGATGATTAAGACCATGTTTCTTAACACTTGCGTCAATTGATTTTGGAGAAATTTTTGCAACATAATAATCATCTACTAACGCGATTATTTTTTTATAAAGTTCCTCTCGTGATTTTGGGGTTAATTGCTTTGAATCTTTTACACCCAACAATGACAGTTTAGAAATATTAGTTTTGTTCAAAGATATTCCTGCAATTACTAGAGGCCCCAACATGGAACCACGTCCAGCATCATCTATTCCACAAATTTGCACTGATTCTGTCTTGGAACACACGTATTAAACCATTATAGGTTAAGGAAATACAGAATAACAATTGCAGATTCCAAATGAGATGTTTGCGGAAATTATAGAAGGTCAAACAAAAATATTGGTTCCAAAAAAGTCAATTACAGATAAAGTTCCACCAAAAGAACCAGCATTTTTCAATCCAAAAGCAAGATTGAGTAGAGATTATTCAATAATTGCATATGGAACTTTTTTAAAAAATTTTGCAGGACCAAAAATATTTTTGGAGGGATTATCAGGTGTTGGTGTCAGGGGATTACGTGTTGCAAACGAATTACAAGTAGACAAGGTAGTAATTAATGATCTAAATCCATCGGCATTAAAATTGGCAGAGTATTCAGCGCAGTTAAACAATTTAAAAAACATAGAATATTCTGAAATGGAAGTATGTAGATTTCTTAGTAAATATGCCACAAAGGGAGAAAGAGGCTCAATTATAGACATAGATCCATTTGGCTCGCCATCACAATTTTTTGACTGTGCGATAAGGGCGACTATGCATGGCGGAATTCTCTCTGCAACAGCCACGGATCTTCAAGTATTAAATGGGCTTTATCAAAATGTATGTAAGAGAAAATACGGGGGAATTCCAATAAGAGTGGAATATGGTAATGAGATGGCAATTCGATTAATTTTAGGATGTCTCAGAATGGTTGCAGGAAGAATAGGGGTTGAGATTGTTCCACTGTATGTAGAAAGTAATATGCATTATTACAGAACATATGTACGAGTTCTTATTAGACAGGATCAAAAAGAAAATATCGGGTACATTCTACATTGTAAAAACTGCGGTCATAGAAAAATAGCACTTGAACAAAATAATGAATGTGAATTATGTAAATCAAAAATAAGTGTTGGGGGACCATTGTGGATTGATAAAATTTTTGACAAAGAATTTGTAAAAGGTATGATTTTAAAAATACCAGAGTTATCAGTAGACAAAGTTTGTGAAAAAACATTACAAAAATGTCTTGCAGAATCTGAAATGCCTGGGATTTACTTTACACTAGACGAAATTGCATCAAAAATGAAATCATCCCCACCAAAATTAGAAGATGCAATAAAAAATTTACAAAAAAGAGGTTATTTGTCTAGTCCCACATCATTTTGCCCTACAGGTTTTAGAACAAATGCCAACATAAATGAAATAATCAAAGTGTTCGCAGATCATCCAATAAATCCCAAACACACATAGTATAATTCACTGCTTTGTTTCCTACTTGCTTCAGGTTTGGTAAGATTTATTCTTGCAAATTTCTTTTTAATATAATCCTTAAATTCCATAGAATATTCCCCATCAAAAACTTTGAAAATTGCATTTCCTTTATGCATTAAAACTTTGTCCATTATTTTTGTACATTCATAATTCAATGAAACTTGTATTGCATGATCAACAGACCAGTTTCCAGTAACTTGTGGTGAAAGATCACATATTACAGCATTAACTTTTCGTTCAAAATAAGATAAAATTTCATCAATTACAAACTCATTTTCAATATTTTCTCGAATAATATGAGCTCCAGGAATTTCCTCCACATATGATGTATCAATACCCATAACCTTACCTTTGTTACCGACCAATTTGACTGCCATTTGAGTCCATCCTCCAGGTGCACATCCTAGATCAAGAACATAAAAACCAGGTCCAATAATACGATAAGATTGATTTAGTTGTTTGAGTTTGTATGCAGCTCTACTGCGAAATCCTTGTTCATGAGCTAATTTTCTATATTGATCTCGTCGTGCATCTATGAGCTTCATTTTACTTTCGCAGGTTTTTTCATGTCGGCAAGTACCCAGTCTTCAATAAATTGGCAATTACGAGGACTAATTTCTCCTTCGAGTGAACACTTTTGTTCTACAGGACAAACAAGGCAAGGAGCATTTTCAATTGATAAAGTGCTAATAGGCGTCTTCTTTAGAATTAATTTGTATGTCCAACGACCTTTATCTAGAATTTTTTCTCTGTAAATAGTTCCCATTCTTTCTAATTTTAATGCAAGTCGAGAACCATCTCTACTTGTAAGTTTAAGTTTTTTCCAGAGTTCGCTTTGAAACATCCCGTCAGATTCACGTTCAGCTAAAACATCACAAATTTTGTTTGTGAGTCTTTCCATGTCAACTTTTTCAATTTGAAAATTTTCAATCTCTTCATCTGTTAGTTGCTCTTCTAACTCTTCTTCTAATGTTTTTTCAGCTTCTTTTTTAATTTCTTCTAGTTCTTTCTTAGTTAGTTTCTTTTCTTTAGGCAATTCTTTTTTTGCTGGTTTCTTTTCCTTAGAAAGTTCTTTTTTTGCTATATCTACAGAGAGAACATCTTTTTTCTTTGCCATCAAATCACCTTAATTTTTAAAACTCCTAATCATACATCATTTCATTCCTATTTAATAGTAAATTTTTCACTTGCTGTTATACTACTCTTTTGATTTTGATCGCTCATTTTCACGACTAGAACATATTGCCCAGGAGTATTAATTATTTCAGAAAATTCATCATTAATAGGTAAAAGTATATTATTTTTATCAAAACATTGTTGGAAAAATCCACTTTGTGTAATTACAGTATTTTTTTCAGAGTAAATTGTGACATAAAGATCACCACAATCAAAAAAAGAGTCAGTAATCTTCACTTGTATTTTAATTGGAGTAGAAGTAAGATATTGTTTTTCCAATCCAATTATTTGAATTGATTTATCATGAGTTAGGGTATTTGAGCCAACACGCCACATGTTTAGCTCTCTGTCTGGTGATTGAAGAACACTACCCATAACTACAGAACCAAACATAATTGAAAGTACAATAGGCAAAATAAATACAACGTATGCCAATCTAGTTGCCATTTCGTTTTTTCACCTGTAATTCCCTTATATCTATTTAGCAAAATTCCAATACTTACGATGAATGTGACGAATGAGTTAAATCGGAGCCGACTAAATATTGCTAGATGCGACTTAGAAAATTCAGAGTTAGAGCATATCGTTGCATTCATGATTCCGGTGAAATTACAGTTGGAGATTTAGCAGCTTTTGTTGGAAGAAATGAGAGTGGAAAAACAACAATCCTACAAGCACTGACTTTATTGAACAGAGATGAAATAATTTCAGAATTAGATCTTTGTGATGAATTATCAGAAGAACTCAAAGGAGAGATCAGACTTGCAGAAGGAGAATTTGAATTAAGTTCAAATGAAATCAAATTACTCAAACAATCATTTCCAGGGTTACCTGAAATGAAGAAAATTAAACTATTCAGAACTAATAAAAAACAGAAAGTACAATATGAATTCGAAGACATTCAAATTAGCGAAGAGAAAAACAATGAACTGAACTCTTGGGAGAATTTTTCAAAACAAATATTGAATTTTTTAGATACCATACCAAATCATCTTAAAATTCAAATTGATGCAAAGTTATTTGAAGGTCCTCCTCCAAAAAATCAAGAAGTATTTGATAGTGGAATGGCTGAATTTAGCAATCAATTTCACGTGATAGCTGTACAAGAACCAAAAGTTATTGAAGAGTGGGAAAAAATCTATGAGAGCCCAGAAAATCAGTTCCCTAAACTTCTTAGTGGAGAGAGTGAGAAATCAGCTTTGGAGAACTTTATTGCAGCAGAATTACATCCTCGTTTTGTATATTTTTCAGATTACAAGAAAATCTACGGCAACATTAATCTAAATGAATATCTTCGAGAGGAAAAAGGAGAACGAGTAGGTTCGATAGAATTTGTTGAAGAGTTTGACAAGGCTGAAACAGTAAGAAATCTGTTCTATTTAGCAGAATTAGATATCAGAGCATTAGATGAAGTCAAAGGAACTCCATCAAAATGCATCAAACTTCTCAATACTGCAAGCAATAGACTAACTAAGAAATTAAATCCAGCATGGAAAGGAGATCCAATCCATGTTGATTTGAGATACAATCCAGGAAATATCATGAGTGTTGTAATTTCCGATATCCATCGTGACGGAACAGTAACCAATACGGGTTTGTTAAATAGAAGAGCTGAAGGTTTTAAATGGACATTTTCTTTTATTGTAAACTTTGCAGCAGAAACACAAAGGGCAGAATTAAAAGAAGCCATATTACTTCTTGACGAACCGGCTAGAAATCTTCACCCCACGCAACAGAGAGGAATATCAGATCTATTGAAAAATTTGGCAGGTTCAAATCAGGTCTTGTATGCTACTCATTCACCATTCATGATTTTCGATTATACACCTGGAAACCTGCTAGTGGTAGAATTAGATAAAAGAAAACATCTCAGTAAAATTTTTTATGATTATTGGAATGCAGATGATAAAACACTAACTCCGATACTATATGGTTTATCACGAGGATTAGTTGAATCTATTGTGGACAGAGAGATTGGAACTAACTCTAGACCAGTGATCATTGTAGAGACAATGTCAGATGCAATGTATCTAAATGCTTTTGATAAATTTTTACAGGATCCAAACATTTCAATGAACCCACTAAATGTAGTGGCGGCATACAATAAAAATTCAGTGTTACCTCTAGCAATTTTTTACAGAAATCACGGATATAAGACATTCATTTTATTGGATAATTCAGGAGAATCTAAACAAATTTCAGCTCAGTTAGTATCAAACGAATTCTCACCAATTCAGACAATATTTTTTGAGAGGGAAGGAAAGAATTTAGAATCAATTGAGGATTATATGGTTCTAGAAGATTATCTTCATGCAGTTAATCAAACATATGAGATTAGATTGAGAAAAGAAGGCTATTCAAACCTCACAGCTCGAGATGTTACTTTAAAGGAAAAAAAAGGAGTTTTAGACAATTTGAAAAAAATTTGGGAAGATCACAGAGATAATGATTGGGGTCAATTTGATAATGAAGAAATCACTCGATATATTTGTGAAAAAATCACCTTAGAAGAGACAGAGTTTTTATCAGATAAGACTAAAGACCAATTTAGATCATTATATAGATTAATTGCTGAAAGAATACGACAATATCAAAATGTCATTACAAAATCAGATTTGGCCAAATTTCAAAGGGCCAGGGTTTAAGATTAAAGAAGTTTGCTGATGAAAAATACTCCAATGACAAATACAAAGGCAGTAAAATATCCTTTAAGGTTTAATTGAGAGATGAAGAAACTTGAACATATGAGTAAGTCCTCTACGAGAGGAGTGTTCCTTTCCTTAGTTTTGTTGTGTTTAACAGTAGCAATAATTATCCCAATTAATGCATATGCAACAGAAACAATTAATGCAAAAAGTTTTTCATTTGAAGAAACTACCATTATTGAATTCACAAATAGTGGAAAAGATGATGTAAATTCATTTAGAATTTGGTTAGGCAGTGATATTAATTTTAAATCATTTAAAACAGAAAGCGGTTGGATTGGTGAGAAAACTCCTCAAGGAGTAATAATTTTTACATCTTCAGAATCTGTCAAACTAGGTGAATCTATAAAAATTGGAGTCAAGACAGATAAAACAAATACAGGAATAAATTGGAAAGCACTTGATAAAAACGAAAAACAAATAGAAATTGGAAAGACTATTCCAAAAGAATTACCAAAGCCCATAGTTAACGGAAAACTAACAGAAGAAAATTCAAGTGATGGAATTTTATCTGATTCAGTATTTAGAATAATTCCAGAAAAACCAAATGTAGGGTCAACAATTAGAGTCACTGGAGATAATTTTGGAGCATTGCAACAATTGGATTTTTATATAAATGCAGACAAAATTGGAACTTTTGAGACAGATGAAAATGGTTATTTTATCAGTACTGTGATAATTCCAAAAGAACAAAATGCAGACAGGGTGGATTTTTCTATTAAAGATAAAGCAGGAAATGAAAAGAAGATAAGCCTAAGAATAGATAAAGAAGAAAATAGAAAACCAGAGACAGAAAATATAAAACTTACAATCGGTGGCATTCCAGAAATATTACACAGAGGAGACTTGATAGAAGTTTCAGGCACAGCTCAGCCCAATAGTGGTGTTACTGCATCAGTCAAAGACACAGATGGAAAAATAATCAACACGCGAACTGCAAAAGTAGATTCAAAAGGAAATTGGAAAGTGGCAGAACCAATCATAGTTCCTATAGATGCACCATTTGGAAGATACAGTGCTGTAATTTCTGATGGGAGAGATGAGATTTCAACATCTTGGATCATAGAATCAGATAAAGTAATTATCATAGTACCAACAAGTTTGAAATTTAATCCTGGAGAGATAATAAAATTCAATGGAACAGCACTACCAAATAAGCAACTGGAAGTAATTTTACAAGATCCGCTCGAAGATGAGAGATTTTCAGACATTATTCAAGTTAATGCATCTGGAATTGTTAAAGTGGAATATCCAACAAAAGCAAACGTAGACAAAGAGGGCACATGGACATTAATTGCTACACAAGAGGGGAATAAAGAATTTATTTTTGTAGGATTAGGAGAACTTCCTTCAATACCAATACGTGTAGAATTTGATAAATTAAATTATAAATCTACAGAAACAGCAATTATATCATTAACGGGAAAACCATCAGACAAACTAAGTATGTTAATTGTTGAACCAACAGATAAGCCAAAAAATTTTTCTGACGGTAGCAGTGTAATTCCCATCACATTACAACAAGATGGAAGAAAAACATATAACTTAGATCTAAATGGATACGCATCTGGAGTATACACTGCTGTTATCAATAAAGGTTCTGCCAAAACTTCTAAAATATTTACAGTTGGATTACAAACCAGTTCCGGCGAAATTAAAATCATAAGTACAAAATTAGAATATAGACCCGAAGAATCAATTTTAGTTTTAGGAGAAGCAAATCCAAATACATTTTTCACAGTCACATTGACTGACCCTAACGGAAACGTATGGGCAACAAAGGAAACGTTTTCAGATAAAAAGGGAAAGATTGCAGATAGTGAGTTAAGAGTGCCTTCTAAAGCAAAACCAGGCATATGGACAATTAATGCAAAAAGTGGGTCAAATTTTGACAAGATTGAGATTGAAGTAATAACATCCAAAGAGGAAGGAATTGTGGTTACTGCGAGTCAAGGTATAGAGATTCCAGGATTTGGAAAAAGTATTGACATTAAAGTGATAAATGCGATTCAAACAGTACAAATTGAAATCAAGGCATCAGATGGTGCTATAATAGACACATTGTCATTTCCTGCCTCGAATAAAGGAGAGGTAAAACAACCATGGTTTATTCCAAAAGGTACAGAGCCAGGAACTTATACTATCAAAGTAACAGATGCAAAAAATACGGCTGAAACAACTTTTGATATAAAATAATTTAAAACAATTTTATTCCACCTCTTTTAAATTTAAGATATGAACCTTAAAGAAAAAATACTAGACTTTCCAAATTTTCCTAAAAAAGGAATATTGTTTCGAGATTTCAGCCCAATATTAAAAGATCCATCCGCATTATCATTTATTGCAGATGAATTTACAAAATATTTCCATCCAAAAAATATTGATCTGTTTGCAGGTATAGAATCTAGAGGATTCTTACTAGCTTGTGTACTAGCTACCAGATACAATAAAGGAATGATCATGATTAGAAAGACAGGAAAACTGCCTGGTAAAATTACTAAATTATCATACAAAGTTGAATATGGTCAAGATACAATTGAAATTCAAAAAGGCATAATCAACAAGGGACAGAAAATCCTAATTTGTGACGATTTACTTGCAACTGGTGGAACTGCAAAAGCATCTGCAAAATTAATAGAAAAAGTAGGTGGAAAAATTACAGGATTTGCGTTCATAATAGAGTTGACTGAACTAAATGGAATAAAGGGAATCAGTCAATACAACTGTAAATCATTGGTTAAATACTAATGGAAAAAGATGTAGAAATTGGAATTTTTGGTGGAACTGGTATTTATGATTCAGGGATACTTGAAAATACCCAAGAAGTTACAATAGACACACCATTTGGAAAACCATCAGATTCTATCACTGTTGGAATTTTCAAAGGAAGAAAAATTGCATTTGTACCAAGACATGGAAAAAAGCATACTATTCCACCAAATTTGATAAATTACAAAGCCAATATTTGGGCATTCAAAGAATTAGGCATCACGAGGATAATCGCACCTTCTGCAGTTGGAAGTTTGAAAGAGGTGATAGAACCAGGACATTTTGCATTGCCAACGCAGTTTTTAGATTTCACCAAATCAAGAAATGGTTCATTTTCAGAGAATGGACGAGTTATCCATATTTCTGTAGCAGAACCATTTTGTCCTGAATTGCAATCATCAATTCTAAAAGTTGTAAAGGAGCAAAATCTCCATATTCATAAAGATTGTACATATGTTTGCATTGAAGGTCCAAGATTTTCTACCAAAGCTGAATCAAAATTTTACAGAACTACAGGAGCAGATATTATCGGAATGACTTTAGTTCCAGAATGTCAACTTGCAAGAGAAGCTCAAATATGTTATGCGTCAATTTCAACAGTGACGGATTATGACGTATGGGCAGAAAAACCAGTTACTGCCAAAGAAGTTTTGGAAACATTATCAAAAAATGTAGAAAGGACAAAGAAAGTTCTTACAAACGTAATTAGTCAAATTCCAAAAACAAGAAGTTGCTCATGTGCAAAGGCTTTGGAAGAAGCTGAATTTTAATCATCAACAAAAGATTCTCTTTTCAATCCTTCTGGTAAAGTAAGATCACCTTGAAGAAGATTAGACTGTAACAAAGTTATCACTTCATCAATATTATAACCTAGTCTCTCTAGCTCTTTTTCTGTGATTTTAGAAATTTTTGCACCTATATTTTGACCACCAATTCGTCCAAATGCAATTGCATTAAATCTAAAAGAGTGAGCATCTATTGTAAAAGTACCAGTAATTTTTGCTGCCATCTGACTTCCATGAACATTATTAATGTGAATTTTGAGATTCATGTTAGATTTCTACAGCCTTATTGACATTATCATCTATCAAAAAGCTCCAGTGTTTATCGTCTTCAACTTTGAAATTTTTTACTTTAAGAGAAACAATGTGTTCATCTAAACATTCATGTTTAATTTCAGAATTTTCTTTCAATCTGACTAATTTCCATTTATATTTTCCTTGTTGTAATTTACATATGGTGACACCCCATTTTGCATCTGGATCAATTTTTGGCATTCCTACCAAATCTGCCAACTCCTCTATTCCAAGCTGTTTTTCCTCACAAAATCGTTTTTTACAGACACCGCATCGCCAAACATCAACTGAACCTATAGTTCGCTCATCTATGTTGATGTTAACCACTCCAAAATACACTGGTTGATGCTTGCATGATTCGGTATCAATACTCAATGCTGTTCACCAAACATCAGGATTATTTAGTTCTTGCATCATCATATGATTTTTCTAGAATTACTCCTATATTGTCTACGATTTTATTTCGTTTAAATTCAATATTTTCTCGCTCACATAATTTTCTATACATGTTTACAGCGGTAAATCTAGGATGCATTGCCTCAAACTCAGTTTCAGAAATATCTATGAAAGCACCCAAAGTCATAAGTGCCTTGGCAGTACTCAAAGCATCGTCAGTTGAAATTTTTAGTTTTTCTGCAATTGTGAGAGGAGACATTTTCCCATAACATGTGACTAAAAGAAAGACTTTAGCTTGTAATGGGT
This sequence comes from Nitrosarchaeum sp., assembly GCA_050749345.1. GTDB lineage: Archaea > Thermoproteota > Nitrososphaeria > Nitrososphaerales > Nitrosopumilaceae > Nitrosarchaeum. The sequence continues at coordinate 12,832 of JBOGRE010000354.1, forward strand.
TTAATTTTATTTCTGAAATTAGATCTTTTTCAACTCTGGATATGTCCATCATTTTTAAAATAAAAACTAGTCAAATAAAGGATTATTATGGAATTCTTTTCACCAATAACTTTTTTGATATTTTTAGTGAGAACCCCATCGCAATAAAGTGGACTATGACACCTATAATTACAGCCTGTATCAAATTTTCAAGAATTATCCAAGATACTACAAAAGACACAATGGATGGAACAGTGATAATTACGGCAATAATGGAGCCTTTCAAAACAATATCTTTCACCGTCAGTTTACCATTTTTATTATTAGTCATTAGATAAATTTCAAAAAATGGTAATAAAAACCAAAGAGACTTTATATTTGGTTAGAGTCAAATCGAACTACTTGGCAAGTTACAAGGGAACATATTCAAATGAACAGTCATTAAATTTTGTAATTCCAATTATGGTAATTTTATTTCTTGGGATTATTTACATAATGACTCAAAAAGCAGGTTCAGGATTTGTCAGTTTTATTTTAATTGGAGCTGCTGCAATCACAATGTTTTATTGGGTTCATGTTCTTAAGAAAATGACTAAAGATCAAAAGCCAGTATACAATGCAAGAGAACAAGAGACAAAAAATTGGGTTTATGATCTTATCAAAGGAGAAGGAGATTTTGTCTTTGTAGCTGAAGTTCCGGGACCAGAAGACAAGATAGCAGTCAGATTAATTGACGGTATTTTATATATTCGTGGTTCTGTAGGTTTTTCAAAAGAAGTTCCAATAGAAGGTTCAAATGAAATGCAAATTGGAGATTTTAAATATAGAAATGGTGTACTTACACTAAGAATAAAATAACTACAAACTTTTTGCAAGTTCTAATTTTTGTGGGAGATATTTATCAGTAATATTTGTCAAACCATATTTTGAAAATGCTTCTAATTCAGCTTTTCTTTTTATTTTAAGAAATACATCCAATTCTTTTTTCCATATACCTTCTTGATATCGTGGATCACTTTGTAGATCATAACATCGTTTAATATCAGATTCAGTCATTGGAATTGTTGGAAGTTTAAATTTTTCAATATCAGTAGCCCATACACCTACCCATTTTGCATCAGGAACTGTCAGTTCTCTTAGATGTGCAGCATTTGCAGATCCAGATTTTATTACCATTGCAATATGTTCTCCATATACATCACCGTCTGTGAGAACAATTACAGGCAGCCCCATTTCATCATGTAATCTTTTTAAAAGAGTTCTAGTCGAACGCGGAGCTTGTCCTCCAGTATTAATGATAATAGATTTGAATTTCTTATCAACTTGCTCTTCTACAAATCTTGTGAATAAACCGCCTTTCTCAATAGCAATTACAATTTCAGCACTTGTATCTACAAGTTCTGCAGTAGTCAAACTAGGACCTATAGCATATCCATCAGGATGATTGGAAAGATTCATCCTTTTACCTTCATAGCCAGGAATTGTATACTCTATGTTCAAATCTCCGAAAATTGAACTTCGTTCTTCTGGGAATATATGAAAATCTTCACGTGGTTTCGATAGTACAGCTTCCAAATCGACGATAATATTATCAGACTCAGATTGATCTTCAAATTCAATTTCGAATGCTTGAGATGAATAATAGACATCTCTTAATGTTGATGATTTTTTTTCGTGGGTTAATCTGTTGGCAAAAAATGCTAACCACATTAATTGTGTAAAAGATCTTAATTGTGATGAATTTCTTGAACTTCGAAGTGCAGCAGAGTTTCCTAAAATATATTGTCGAAGTTTTTTATCATAAACAATATTACTGACAGATCTGCTAGGGATTGAAAATTTTGGGAATTTTCCACTATCTAAATCTCCGTAGACTTTAACACCATGATCTTTTAGGGCATCTATTATATTCTGCTGTTTTTCAATTGCTTTTTGCTTACGATCTTTAACTTTGTTTGTCGTCAACTATTATCTCCTCTTCTAATAATTTCTTATAATTTGGTTCTTTAGTTTTTCCAGCAAGTTCTGTAGAAAATTGTGCAATCAATGGAAGATATTTTGCATATAGATTTGCTCTTTTTTTTGCCATCTCGGCTTGACCTCGTTTAGACATGTATGCTGCAAGTTTTCTAGCCAAAAATTGGAGTCCTAATCTTAATTCACGTTCTATTTCTTGTCTATCTGCCACATTTTCTTTTCCAACTGTCTTGTAAGGTATTCGAGTAGAACATATGTGCGTCACTAAAACAAATGGTGGGTCACCTTTGACTTTATACCTACTCCAATCAGTATCATTTACGACTTTTAGAACAACATCACTTCCCTCATCATAAAGTAATGGAATTCTATTTGCATATCGATAAACATGTGGACCTCCCGGAGATATTTCACCACCATACGCAATACCCATCTCCACAATAAATGGAAAACCAGAATAAGCTGAAGCTGGGCGTTGAATCACCGCACAAAAATCAGGTTTAAAAAATTTCTTCATTCCTTTTTCAAGTGGTTCTTCTCCTAGTGGTGCTAAACAACTTGGATCTGGTGAAAGAAAATCTTCAAATTTTTGTAATGAATCGCTAAGTTTTACTAATTCTTCATTACTCATAGTTCCCATTCGTTTTTCAGGTTTGAAGCCTGCAAATTCCGCAAATTTAACAGCAGTCGATGATCCTATTCTTTGGAATCTTTTTGTCAAAAATGTAATTAGTGTTTCGCCTTGGACAGTACCAATCAATTGTTTGTAGTAATGACTTTCAGGATCCATATCTACAGATTTAGATTGTGAATCACCAAAATCCCAATAATACAATTTTTTATTTGGTACATCAATATCATCAATTCGAATTTTATTTAATTTATCAAAATCCATTTTAAGAAAAGACATCAAAGAAATTACAACTCTTACATGTCTAGAAAGAGTTTTCCAACGTTTTTTTGCTTTATCCATTATTCCAGTGAATGCAAGATTATTTTTTGCCAGTCCTAAATCTTTTCTAACTTTTTCAACCATAGCATCATCAATGGTTGGAATTTCAAATTGTGATTCAATCATCATTCGTCTAATTGTTTCAACATCAATACCAGGTGCATGAGGTCTGATTATTGTAGGTGCAGGGGGCATTTCATTTACAATTTTAGAATAATGAAATTTTTCTCCCTTAGGATCATCAAAAGTTATTGTCGCATAAGGAGTAATCAAAGATGTTTGATAAACGTAATCTTTAATTTTTGAACCTGCTTTTGCATAATCTCCCTCTAAACAAATACTAACAGAAAGACCTTGTTTTGTTACTTCTTTGGTAGTGTGTTTTAGAATTACAGGTTTATTTTTTTGAATATCCAATAACAATTCAAAATCATCTTGAATTTTCCCATCAGTTGAACTTTTAACTAAAACAGGTTTGTTTGTTGTAATTTGACCATATAGAATTGCCATGGTTGCCCCAAGACCAAACATACCTC
>JBOGRE010000355.1:0-6594 GCA_050749345.1 Nitrosarchaeum sp.
AGAGGATCTTCAAGTTTTATCGGTAATCTATAAAGTCCAAGTTTGAAGCCATGAAGAGGATATACACCACGTTTTGCAGTTGGCGCTTCCATTGTCCAAACTCGATCTTTTAAAAGTAACGACATTCGGTTTCTGTAGATTGAATTTGTTTAAAAAGGTTATCAGTCACTATCGTCTGGACACGTCAGCTCTCGAAGTTCGGTGTAATTTTTTTCCATTGCTTCTGCATATTCTGAGATTTTTTTGAAATCAAATAGATCTTTTGAAAAATACCAGCGAATTGGGACCCAATGTCCAATTCCATCCATATCATGAATCATGCCTTTATCAGCTCTGACGTTTAGTTTTTCATCTATTGATGTATCCTTTACTGTAAGACCCCTTTTTGTTTTATCTTCCATGATAAAATCAGTATCACCGTCTTTAATGTAATAAAATGAACCCATCTTTAGTACAGGAAGGTCTAATGACAATTTATTTTTCCACTGGATTTCCTATCATGTTACCCCATTCAGTCCAAGAACCATCATAGTTTCGAACCTTGGAATAACCAAGCAAATATTTTAGGACAAACCAACTATGAGATGATCTTTCCCCAATTCTACAATAACAAATAACATCTTTGTCTGGTGTAACACCTTTTGATTCATAATTTTGTTTAAGATCTTCTACAGCCTTGAATGTACCATCAGCATCATTTACAGCAGTTGCCCATGGAATATTATTTGCTTTAGGAATATGCCCACCTCTTTGAGCATGTTCCATTGGATATTCAGGAGGTGCTGTAATTTCACCAGAGAATTCTTTTGGAGATCTTACATCTACCATCACAGTGTCTTCTCGTCCTAACGCTCGAATAACATCAAACAGATAAGCACGTAGTCCTTCATCAGGTGGTTGTGCTTTGTAGGTGGTTAAAGTAAGTCGTGGTTCTACTGTAGTATATTCTTTATTTTCTAATTCCCATTTTTTTCTTCCACCATTCATAATTTTTAGATTTTCATGACCATAGTATTTGAAAACCCAGAAAACGAATGCCGCAAACCAATTATTAAAATCACCATAAAGAATTACTTCAGTATCTTCACGTATACCATTTTTAGACAATAATTTCTCAAATTGTTTTTTGTTAATGATGTCTCTAGTAATAGGATCATTAATGTCTCGTTTCCACCAAATTAGGCTTGCACCTTTAATATGACCTTTTTGATATCCATTTACTGGATCATAATCAACTTCAACTAATTTTCTATTATCATTTAGAGTATTTTTTGATACCCAATCTGTATCTACTAAAACTTCTGGATGTGCGTAGGTCATATATTTTATAAATTTGTATTCATACTTAATTGTTTTCAGTAGTTAAATAAAAAATATCTTTTTAACTAAATGAAAATTAGGAGAATTACTTGAAACTTCAAAAAGTAGCAGTGGTTAGTAAAGTAGGTTCAAAAGAATCAGAAGAAACAGCAAAAAAGGTTGCAAAAAAGTTTCTAGCAAAAAAATCCACTGTATTTACAATTTCTCCCATAGAAGTAGAAGGTGCAAAAAAAGTAGAAACGCTAGATGAGCTTAAAAAAGAAAAATTAGATTTAGTAGTTACATTAGGAGGAGATGGAACAACTCTGAGAGTTTTTAGATATCTTGAAAATGACACTCCAATTCTAACAATTAACGTAGGCGGAAATAGGGGCATATTATCGGAGATAACGATTGATGAAATAGATGACGCAATTGATAAAATTTTAAAAGATGAATTCTTTTTAGATAAACGAATTAGAGTTATTGCATCATGTGGAGGTAAAGAATTTCCACCAGCATTAAATGAAATTTACATTTGTAGAACGAATCTAACAAAAACTGCAGAAATTGAGATAAAATTTCAAAATGACACAGTCAAACAAAAAATGGATGGGGTCATAATTGCCACCCCAAGTGGTTCAACAGGACATTCATTTTCTTTAGGTGGGCCGATTCTTCATGAAAGTCTAGATGTTTTGATTATAACGCCAGTAGCTCCAGTTTATAGATTAGAATCAATTGTGGTGCCAGATGAAAAAATAGAAATAATATCATCGCATGACTGTAGTATAGTTATGGATGCACAAGTAGTAAAGTCAGTGGGTTATGGCGAACCGATAATTATAAGGAAGTATAAAAAACCAGCAGTCTTTGTTAGATTGAAGAAACGAGGACTGAGACAGATGAGCAAGCTTGGATTTTAGAATATTAGATGCGAGTGCATTTTATGCAGGAGTTCCATTTGGATCATCCAATGACTGCTATACAACATCTCTTGTTTATGAGGAAATAAAACACATCAAAAAAAATCATGATGTATTAGGAACACTGCTAGAAACTAATCGATTAAAAATAATGGATCCAGATAAAGAATCAACAAGTGCAGCTATAGCATCTGCCAAAGAAACAGGGGATTTTCTACAATTATCCAAGCAAGATGTTTCAATAATTGCGTTATGCATTAGTCTTAAAGGCGAGATTATTTCAGACGATTTTGCAATTACAAATGTTGCAAAAAATATAGGATTGAAAGTATCACCTATAATGACAAATAGTTTTCAAGATGTTGGGAAATGGGTTCATTATTGTCCTGGCTGTCGTACAAACCATACGACTGGAAAAGAATGTCCAATGTGTGGTACCCCACTTAAGAGAAAATTACTCAAGGGGCAATCTCCGTCCATACCAATCAATAAATGATCCATCATACGACATTTCATTTGGTAGATTAAGCTCAGCAGAGGTCACATACAATGGAACGTATACATATAATATTTTACCTTCAGATCCAACTAGATATTACTGAACAAATGAAATTTTGATTAAAAGCACAATGAAATGAAATAAATTTTCAGATTCTAAACTCTTTTTCTAAAATCATCGAAAAAGTGACAAAAGATTACACGCCAGTACGCACTCTTGGATCAGAGAGATGATCTTTTAGCCAATTTATTGAAATTAACATCATTGATACAGATTTGTCAATTTATTTAATAACATTATGGGTCATGCAGAGTTTTTTGGTTTGATTCTTTGAGGTATTTACTTTGGGATTCAAGCACTTTTTTTATTTTTTTAGCTCTGGCATCTCCAAGACCTTCAACTTTTGCAAGTTCACTAGTTGTGGCAGTGAAAACTTTCAAAGGAGTTCCAAATTTCTCAAGCATTCTAACAGCAAATTTATCTCCAATACCAGGCAAACTACGAAGAGAGGACAGTTGTTGTTTTTCCAAATCATTTGATTTTTTTATTTTTTTCAGATATGGGCCTTTTGAGGATTCGTTTTTAGAACATAATGAAACAAGTAATTTTGCAGTATGAATTGCACTGGGAGTAGGAATTATTGGAATTTTAAAATCAATTACCACAGTAGATAGTGCACCATAAAAAATCATTGGATTGTCAGCTATTTCTTCAATTTCATCTACATTTCCTTCTATAAGCACTATTGGGAATTGAAAGTGTTCTTTTAGTCTAGCGCATTGATCAAAAAGCCTACCATCAAAAACAGAAGACATCAAATCACGGATACTTTTTCGTTCTACAACAGTTTCAGGTGCAACAATGTAATCACCAACAGGTAATGTTTTCATTTCAAGATTAAGACCTACTGATTTTAATAGATCAGGAATTCCACTTTTACGTTCTCGTTCATCCACAATGATTCGTAAATTTTCTAATTTCACCAAGTATAATTTTGTTAATTTGTTAATATCTTTTTTAAATCACAATTGTTAGACTATTTCCTAGGATTATCATCTGATGGTGGAGGATTTGATATTTGAGTGCCTCCCGACGCTGGTCCTCGCATCATTTCAGTGATTTTTGCTTCTTGTTCTTTGAGAGATTCTTTAATTCTAGATTCCTGTTTTTCAAGAACGATCGAACGTGTTTTTGCTAACTCTTGTCGTTCTTCTAATTCAACAATTAGTTCTTGTTTAGTAGATTTTATCAAAATGGAACCAGCATGTTTGTATACAATATCATCATCTGTAGCTTTTTTTAATTCTTCAAGGGACTTTTCAGTTTCAATTTTTTCCATCTCAAGATGTTGTTTTTGGGTCATTATGGATTGAAGATTTTGTTGGGATTGCTGCATTTTCATGAGCTGTTCTTGAAGCCAAGGAGGCATTTGTCCTGCTGACATGTTAATGTGATGTCTTCGATTTCATTATATCTTTACCGATTCAATTGAATCATAACTTGCCTGAATTAATCTCAAAGTTGAATTAAGATTTGCTCGTAAGTGTGGAATATGATCAGATTCTATTGAAATGGTAATTTTGTCATTTAATGACATGTGAGTTTTTGTAGGATTTTCTGGATAAAAATCATTATCAGTGTTTATAGAATCAAATATAGATTTTGTTTTCTCTTTTGCATCAACAATGATTTTTGCATTAAAGCTTGACATCATATGCTGTTCCAGCAACTTTGAAACTACATTTCTTACAAGACCAAATACCAACTGCATCTCGAGTAAACTGTTGAGAACCACATTCAGGACAAGTGCGCTTTTCTTTTAGTTGAAAGTGAATTTTGGCATATTGTTTCCTAATTTTGATACCATATCTTGCACCTAATCCTTTTAGTGATTTTTGCTTTGCCAATTTATTGTCCCCTTTCCTTTGTTTGTTTTAACATTTCTCTTATTTTTGAGCCTACTTTAACAGATATTTCACCACATCTGATTACCTCATTAAATGTAAATCCGCCATTTCCTCCTTTTTGTAAAGCACAAATGTTTCCATTAGAATCAGTAGTGATTGTAATTCTTGCATCCATACTATCCCATTCATCACCATTTGGATCAACGATTATGTAATTTCCAATTTTACCCATAGTAACAGAGACAGGAATAGTAGTGATTGGGATCTGTGTTTCTCCACCTTCAACTAAAGTTGGTACATCATCTTTCATTTCCCATTTAGGTGTTTTTGTAGAGAGAATTGCAGCTGTTACGGCATAAGCACATGCATCAAACAAATTTCCATCATAGTCAACTACGACATTATCAGTAAAAACTCCAACAACGGATTTATTTTTTTGAATTACTAATTGAGATAAATCAATCATGTGACTTTCTCTGATGCCTCTATCAACTACTCTTGCCAATTCAATAACATCAGGTCCAGGAGGTCCGGTTTCAACACTTGGATGTGAAAATGGTAAAAGCTCAGCAGTACAAATGAAGATACCTTTGTCACCCATATCTGGAAAAGGTCTATCAGGTTGAATTTTAACGCCGCAAACTACCTCAGTGTCACCTAATCTAACTCGGGCAGACCCATTTGCTTTTGGAATTGCGTTTATTTCGATTATTAATTTTCGTGGTCCATCTAGTGCTCTCCCATCAATTCTTTTTCCTTGTTCTAATAATTCAAGGATTTGAGATTTTTTTAATTCATCAATTACAGAAGTAGATGTCATTTATTTTTCCCCATTTCCAAAATACTTTTCAGTTAATGCTTTCTTTTGTAATTCATAAACAATTTTACAGCCATGAATTCCTGTCTCAACACATTTCTTATATTCTGCAGGAGTCAGTACACCATCTAATTGAAGCAGTGTAATTTTTTCAAGACTTGGCATATAACCAATAGGCATATCTGCCTGCCCTGCTTGATCTTCTTCATTATTAACATCAAGAATAATTGTATCAGCTGCTTTGCCTGCGGCGCAGGCTGCCACCATATCTCTCATAGGAATTCCAGCATCTGCCAAAGCTACAGATGCAGCAGAAAGCGCAGCACAACGAGTACCACCATCGGCTTGAAGAACTTCGATATAAACATCAACTGCTGTTCTTGGAAATTTCTCTAGCATTACTGCAGGTTCTAATGCTTCTTTGATAACTTTGGAAATTTCAATTTCTCGTCTAGATGGTGCAGGATTTTTTCTCTCGGTTACAGAAAATGGTTCCATATGATATCTAACTCGTAAAATACCAGTGTCGGTATTAGACATGTGTTTTGGATGAACATCTCTCGGACCAAAAACTCCAACTAAAATTTTGTTATCGCCAAATTCAATGTATGCTGAGCCATCGGCATTTTTTAATCCTCCAGCTTTAATCATGATTCGTCTTGGTTCATCGACTTTTCTACCATCACAACGAATCCCATTTTCATCTAGTAACACTAGTGTTGCATCTCTGCCACCCATTATGATTCACCTTTTGATTCTAACATTTCTTTCACTTGATCAGTTAAATTAGCAACATGTGCCTTTTCATCTACCATTTGTATGGCTTTTTTAGCCTTTAATAATCCCTCGGGAGTCTCACATGAAACCACTACCCACCCGTTTTGGCCAATAGTAATAGCAGCACCTGTAGCCATTTCAATTGTTTGAATCATAGATCCCTTTTTTCCAATCAGGCGTGGAACTTTACTAGGAGAAATCTTGACCAAGTGTCCAGAATCAATCTTACCAAGATCTCTATCAGCTATTGTAACAAGTGGATCTCTAGTTCTATCAAAATTAGCAATTCTAGCTGCAACAAGATCACCGGATTTTAGCTTTGATGAAAGTTCATCAGCATGAGCAGAAAAATCCCTCCCAAAAACATCT
>JBOGRE010000356.1:0-15096 GCA_050749345.1 Nitrosarchaeum sp.
GCCGTGACAGGGCCGAATTCTAGACCGGGCTATACTACAAGGGCGCAGATCAAAAAAACAAAAGTCCCAGTTTAAAAGTTTCGAAAGATCAAAATTTGTTGTAAAAGACTAAATTATACACGTCTGAGAAATTTGCAAGGTGGGGTCTGTGGCGCAGCCAGGTAGCGCACCGGACTTTTAATCCGGTTGTCGTGGGTCCAAATCCCACTAGACCCGCTTTTTTTGTTAAACTAATTCAAAAACAATAATTTAAAATCAATTTTTATTTTTCAAATCTGATAAAATTTCTAAATCTGATTCAATTTCTTCTGGCAATCCTTCCCACCAAGAATTATTTGTCATATTCAAAATGTTTGTTATTATGTTAGCTTATAGATCTTTCTAATTTGAATTAGAAACCTAATCTTGTTTTTACAAATTTTTTTACATTTGAATATTCTTTGCCAAATCTAATGGTTATCTACAATGTCTTTGTCTTGATACTCTTCATAGTTTATAGCTGTTTAAACACTATATATCCACTTGATATCCACACATCCAAATCTAGCAATTATGCCATCTTAATTTAGAATTGTTTTTACTATGTACTAGATATGATATTCTTAAAATACTGCTAAAACCTCAGTTTGTACAATTTATTACATATTGATAATTAACTACCATTCTATAATGATTATACATATTGAACACAAAATTTCACAAAAACCTATTATCTTATTGTTCCTTTAACCTAGTGACATTAAGAGGTCATATTTATGGATAATTTAGTAAACAAGCAAAACCCAATTAAAAAAGTACATAATCCTGTTCTTATTTTATTAATCTATTTTGTACCCTTAACTCTAATTTATCAACTAAAACCATTTCTGAATGATTCACAATTTACCTGGATTTCTATTCCAGCAAATTCAATTATTCTTGGTACATTAGTTGTATTTTCAATTCGTCTTACAATAAAACTATACAAACAAAAACACTTTCAGTCAAAACCATTTTTACTTTTTACAATAGGTGCTTTATGCTGGTTTATTGCTGAGCAAATTTGGAATTTATATTCTTATGTCTACAATGTAAATCCATTTCCATCAGAAGCGGATATTCTCTATCTTACTTCGTATCCATTCTTTGTTTCTTTTCTTTTAATTTCTCTAAAGCCAATTTGGAAATCAATCACCAAAAAAATCTGGTTATTTTCATTTGTGTTATCATTTGCATTCTTGATTCCGTCATTATTCGCATATTCTAATTCCTTTCAAGAAACAGGAGGAATGGATATGATTTCTAAATCCATTTTAGTTGCCTATCCAATATTATCTTCACTCCAATTAGCTCCTGCTATTATTGGTATCTTGTTTATAGCAAAAAAAGAAATAAGCTATTCTTGGATGTTATTGTTATTTGGGTTTTTAATTTACATCGTATCTGATACGTTCTATCTTTTTTCACAACTAGATGGCTCATACTATGATGGACATCCAATAGATTTAATGTATCTGTACAGTTATCTTTTATTGATATTTTCTCTACATAATCGTTTCAAACTATCAAATAATATTAATGATAAAAATCAAGAAATATTTTTCAATGAGAAAGTAAAATTTGATACAGTCACTAAATTCGGCATACCACTAACACTGATAATATTTTCTATGATTGTCATTATTTCTTTGACTAGTATAATTTACTTTAGTTCTGCAAAATTACTTTCTATTGAAAATATTGCGCTTGGAATTGTAGTAATGCTTGTAATATTTACTGGAATAATTCTTACAGTTAACAGGAATCTAAAACAATTTGTTAAAATGAGAACAATTGAACTTGAAGAACAAAGAAATAATCTCGAATATCTAGTTAAGCAAAAAACACAGGCTATACTCAAAGCAGAAAGACTCTCAGCAATAGGAGAATTATCTGGACGATTATCTCATGACTTGAGAAATCCATTATCTGTCATGAAAATGTCTATTGATTTGATAAGACAACACCCTGCAGATACAAAAATCTCTGATAGTGTAATTACAAAAAGACTAGATCTAATAGAAAAAAGCATTGATAGAATATCTCATCAAGTAGATGATGTACTAGGTTATGTTCGAAACTCACCGCTAAAGTTGACTTCAACATCACTTAGAACAATAATCTTAGATTCCATTGACAAAGTTAGTGTTCCAAATGATGTAACAATCACCGTTTCTGATTCAGATGTTATTGCTAATTGTGACTCTGTAAAGCTTGATGCTGTTTTTATCAATCTAATTGTAAATGCAATTCAGGCAATGCCTCAAGGAGGTACACTTGAAATTAATATCAAATCAGATAATAATTATACTATTATTGACTTTATAGATTCTGGCATAGGTATTCCTAATGAATCCATGGATAAAATATTTGAACCACTATTTACTACCAAACAAAGAGGAACTGGATTAGGCTTGGCAAGCTGCAAAAATATCATACAGCAACACAATGGACAAATTTCAGTTAAAAATAACCCTACTACATTCACAGTCAAATTACCGAAAACATCTGCAAAACTATTTCCAAAATTTATTTCATAGTGAAACTTCTAAAGTTTTCTTAGTAGAGTAAATCTACTTTTATCTGGTTCTATTTCTTCATGCATATCTACATTGCTTACTATTTTGACTTTGTAGTCTAGCCATCTTTTTTGCATATTTCGAAATTTTGAATTATCATTGATTTGTTTTTCTAATTCATCATATTTCTCACAATTCATAATATATTTTCGTGCAACTCTGTGCATTTCAGAAATGCCTTTTTCTAAAACATCATCCTCCAGATAATTCAAAAGCTGATGAGTAAAAACAAAATCAATTGACGAATCCTCAAAAGGCAAATCTGTAATTGAAGATCTCTTAAAATTAAATTTAGGCAGTTTTTCTTTTGCAATAATTAGTGCTGTATCATTTAAATCTACACCACAAGCATCAAATATCTCAGGAAATAGCCTCAAATCAATTCCAGTACCACATCCTACTTCTAATACGCTTGTACAACGTAATGAAACAACCAAGTCTCTGACAAATTTTGCAAATTCTGCATTGAATTTAGATTCATTTTCATTTGCATATTTGTCCCAAAACTCCTTATCATAATTCATAAAATATTTTCATATATCTTATATTTGATATTAATTGTTTAATGCTGACACTTGCAGGAAACAAGTTTTGTGTCAAATGTGCAATCATGAGGTCCATCCGATCTGTTATCCATTGGTATCTCTTTCATACAGTCTTCATGGCGACCTTTTCTACAAAACCAGCAAATTTCTTGGGTGTTTCCAGGTGCGCAATATTCCATGCTTGTATTACTGTATTTGTAGATAAAAAACTTCTTAAATTATATAAAAGTCAACCATGGCAGGAATCTTTCATCATTTCCCATTGTAACATTTGAAAATGATTTTTGTAATGACTTTGTAATTTTCCCCATTTTTGCATTTCCTATGTTCACTTTATCAATTTGTGTAACTGATTTTACCTCTGCTGCTATTCCTGTCATAAATATTTCATCAGCCAAATACAAGTCATCTCTTTCAAGATCTCTTTCTACTACAAATCCACCATTTTCTTCAATGATTTGAATTACACTGTCTCTTGTAATTCCTCCCAGTCCTCCTGCTGAAAGTGGAGGCGTTTGAATAATTTCATTTTTTACGACAAAAATGTTTTCTGCGCTGCCCTCTGCAATTTTTCCATGTAAATTCAACATTATTGCTTCATCATATCCATTCTCAAGTGCTTCTACTCTTGCCAGTGCAGCATTTGCATAGTTTGATGCTGCTTTTGCTTTCATTGGTTGAGATCTTGAATCTATCTTTATCCAACTCGAAACCTTACATTTTGCACCGGAGAATTTTCCTGCTTTTCCTTCCCCCATACTCCACTCCCAACAAGCAATTGATACATCAACTTTGTTTGGAGTCGGTGTTAGACCCATTGTACCATAACCATAGTATGCCAGCGGTCTAATGTAGCACTCTTTTAAGCCACTAGCCTTTACAGTTTTAATAATTGCATCTGTAATTTCTTTTTTAGAAAATTGCATTTTCATAGAATACAGTTTTGCTGAATTGAACAATCTATCCACATGTTCTGCTAGTCGGAAAATTGCTGAACCGTTAGGGGTATCATAGCATCTAATTCCCTCAAAAACTGATGTTGAATAATGCAAGGCATGAGTAAGTACATGCACTTTGGCATCTTTGAATGGAACTAATTTCCCGTTCATCCAAATCTTGCCAATTTCTTTCATAGGAGAGGGAAAATACTCTACTAATTTAAAGAATTATCTTTAGATGGCTTTGAATTAGCTAGGTTTTAATTTTTTTAGCTGCATTTCTAATATAGTATTATTTATCAAATTACATTCTTGTATTATGTGAGATTCATTCAATGTCTGATTTGTAACTCTACTGCAGCCTTTATTTTTGAGGATCAAAGATACAACGGTTTGAGAGGCTACTGTCACAAATGTGACAATAATTGGCCAGAATCATAAATTTGAGTATATTTTTAGATTAGTTATTCAAACGATAATTTATGAATTTGAATGCTCAAAAAACTGCTGAAGATTTCTTGGAATTTGCAAGTGAGCAGAGATTAAGTATTCTATTTTTACTATTAGAAAAAAAACTCACAATTTCCAAACTTGCAGAGGAGCTGGATGCAACAGCTCCTGAAATCCACCGAAATATTACTAGAATGCTAAAAAATAAGTTAGTTGAAAAAGACAACAATTCAAATTTTTCTCTCACAATTTTTGGTAAAGTAATATGTGACATATCACCTTCTTTTTTATTTATATCTGAAAATAGAACATTTTTTGAGAATCATGATTTGGGGAATTTAGAAATTAAATTTATTCAGAGACTGGGTGCTTTACAAGATCATAAAAAAATCAAAGGGTTTGTCAAGGTATTGGGAAAATGGACTGAAATTCATAATAATTCAGAAAAATATATTTTCAATATTTTATCTGAGGTTCCATACTCTAAAGAAATTATAGACATTGTAGAAAAGAAATTAAAATCAGGAATTAAAATAAATTCAATTTTTTCTGAATCAACTATTATTCCTGAAAACAGAAAAGAGATATTCCCAAAGAAAAACTTTCAGAAATTTATCATAGAAGGCAATCTAGAAAGAAAAATGACAAATCAAATCTCTATAGTTACACTACTAAATGAGAAAGAAGCATGCATAATATTTCCTACAAAGAATGGAAATCCTGATCTAAGCGAAATGTTTTACAGCAAAGATCCACTTTTCCATGATTGGTGTCTTGATTATTTCAATTACATCTGGAATAACTCTGGTAGCTTCCAAGAAGACAAATTAGCAAAATAACATATTTAATTTACCACTGAAATTCAAATGTATCATGAGCTTGTATCTTGTGTTTATTTGCAGTCTCCCAAACTATTTCAGTACGATCATCATGGTATTTCACGTTTGCAGGAGGTTCTGCTCTAATTTTAACTCCTAGATCCTTTACTGACTCTAAAATTCTATGTTTTATCTGTAGATCTTTTGGTGCGGTAAAAAAGTATCTGAATTTTTTAGATTTGGAAGAAAATGTATATGCAAAATTTCTATCTGGCTCTTCCCAATCATATTCTAATTTCACTAAACGACCACTTTGATTTTTTCTAATTGGTATTGCTAATTTAACATAAAATGCCTTATCAAGAGGCTTGTTTACCTCCAAACTCATGATTTCAAGTCTGTTGTCCTTTTCATCTGTAATTTTGACATTAAGATCTGGAAAATCTTTTGGCAAATCTCCACCTAGAGAATAATAAATCGCTGTTAGAGGATTTTTAGAGGTATTTTTCACATCCCAAATCCAAGTATGATGACTCATCATAGATTTAGAATCAGTGATCTCTAAACGAACTTCCACACTATTGAATTCAAAGTTTGGCTGTTTGAAATTATCTTCAATTGATTTCACTATTTTTCCTTTCTTTGGAATTGCTTTGTTCCCAAACTCCTTGCTAAAAATATTATAAATTGACAATTTACCGTACTTTATTTCGTATTCTCCAATAGGATGCATGGTAGCTTTGTTTTCCTCTGATAAGCTTCTCAAGTCCTTTGCAATTCTCTCAGATGCAAAAATTTGGTTAGGTCCGCATAAATCCATGACTCTTTTAGCCATGATTAACCCCGGTCCCCAAAAGATTTCTCCCTTTATTCCCTTCATAAAATAAACTGGTCCTGTATCAATTCCTATTCTGATAATAATTTTGTCTTTTTCTTTTTGAGTACTGTTGAATTTTCTTAATGCCTTATGCAATTCTATTGCAAGACGCAGTGGTTTTTCTGGACTATCTGAAAATCCTATTGCCATTCCGTCCCCAGTAGTTAAAATATCTAGATATTCTAATCTCTCTTTTTTGAAAGTATCTGTTCTTTGAATTAGTTCATTTAATGCATAAATCTTCCTTGCCTGGCTTTTGACTGGAAGATTTGGATCAGAACTAGATACAATATCAATAAAAAACCAATGCAGTGTTCTTGTAAGAGTTTTAACATCCTTTATTACCAAATCTTCTTTTAGAGCATCAATAATTTTTTGAATTTTTTCAGGATTACAATTTTTTAAAATTTGATAGCTATTTGAAAATACAGATATCTCTGTTTTTATTTTATGTCTTTTTAATTC
Organism: Nitrosarchaeum sp.; assembly: GCA_050749345.1. Classification (GTDB taxonomy): domain Archaea; phylum Thermoproteota; class Nitrososphaeria; order Nitrososphaerales; family Nitrosopumilaceae; genus Nitrosarchaeum. Next base: position 6,691 of record JBOGRE010000356.1, read on the forward strand.
ACCTAACAACCAATCTTTGCTTAAATTTTTTTCTTCTAAAACCCCAAGAATTTCCGCAATATTCTCCATAACATCTGGTTTATTGGAACCTTTAGATTTTGACATCTACTAGAGTTGATAAATTAAATTAATTAACTTATTTTTAATGATATTTCTAATATTACAATTTCAGATTAGTTATATTAGCCAGAAATCACTATACCGCTTCCTCTTCCCATGATTTCACCTATGTCCTGCTGGATTTTTATCAAATATGCCTTTCATGTGTTTTATTCGTACTTGTATCTCAATAACATTGATTTACTTTACAGCTAAAAAATTACCAAAACAGCTAAGTAGAATTTAAGAGATTTTTTTCAATAATATTTGCATGGCACAAGAAGATAGGAATCCTACTTTTTTATCTAAAGATTTTTTCCAATATCCTATATCAAGGCAATCTATGGATCAGCAAAATGACATTCCAGCCTCTGATTCTAGACGATATACAGAATACTTGGTAGAATTTATGACTCAATCTAGATGTGCTGTAGGGGTAGTTGATATGGTCAACTCTTCTAAAATATCTGCACAAATTGGACCAAAAAAATCAGCTAGATACTATCAAGTCTTTCTAAACTCCATGTCAAAAATTATTTCTAGTTATGATGGAATTGTAATTAAAAATATTGGAGATTGTCTATTATATCACTTTCCAGATTCTGATTCAGACAAAAAAGGTCTTACTAACTGCATTGAATGTAGTTTGGAAATGATTCGATCTCAAAAATATATATCTGAACAACTAGTCAGCGAAGGACTGCCTAACATTGATTTTAGAGTTAGTGCTGATTATGGAACTGTATTATTAATGAATACTAACGTTTCTGAAGTATTTGATATTATAGGCTCACCAGTAAATATGTGTTCAAAAATTAATCGTTTAGCAGCAAAAAACCAATTTGTTATTGGTGGAGATCTTTTTCAGATGATTAAAGAATTCAATGTTTGTCAATTTAAAGAAATAAGCGACTATTCTTTAGGTTTCAAGCTTTCATATCCTGTATATTCTGTATTGAATAAATGAGATCTCAAAAATTATTAAATACATCCCCATCAAATAATAACATATGAATTATCTTGTAATTTTTTATTTAATAATTTTGGAGAATAAATAATTTGAATTTAAAATATTTAATATTATTAGCAATTTCTCTGATTTTTGCAATATCTTCGCATAACGTATATGCAGTTAATTCAATTGATTGGACTTATGATGGATATATCTTATCATCTGATTATACTGACTTTCCTATAGTATCTCCAGGTACTGGATCTATTCTTGATTTACCAATTACTGTTCTAGTTGATGCAACAGATGAGGGAGATTTTACTATAAATGGAATCATCGACACAATAGATGTAGTTGTTACATCTGTTGATGATCCTAATATCATAACATACACTTTAACTGAAACAGGTCCTAATGATGGAATATTTACTGGAACAAATTTTGTCTTTCTTACGGGAAATCATAGATTTCAAATAACAGACACTGTAAATTTAATTTATACAATTGATCCTGGATTTGGTTGTACTTATGATGGACTCACTCAACTGGACAGCAGAAGTGGAGGAATTGGTGACGGCTTCAGAATATTTTCAGAATCTGATCTTAATGGCATTGGACTTGTTCTAACTGAAACCGGTGAGGATACCTGTACATTCTTAGGACAAGTAAAATTCACTACTGATTCCTCTGATGAGGCCACTGGCACATTACATGTTTCAGAAGGTGACCTTTTGGCATTTATCGATGACTATAATGCTCTAATTTACAGTGGGCAAATTATCCCCACAGTAGCTGGAAAAGGATCCATCATAGCTGCTTTTGATTTTCCTGATAATCCCAATAATGCTGAAGTGACTGTAACCTATAATGGACTTTCAGCAGGATTAGACTTCAATGATGATGGAACTGGGTCTGGAAGTGGTGGTCTAATTGTGAGACCAGGTCTTGTACTTAATCTCATAGGAGCTTTATCTGGAGGAAGTAGAACATCATCTGCACCACCAACACTTGGATTGGACCAAAACCAAAAAAGAATAGTAGATGATGGATTTTCATTTAATGGCAATAAAGTAGATGTAAAGCAATACTATACTCCATATCCGCTAATCACCACTGAAGTAGGTGAATCAAACACTATAAAATTAAAAATCTACGAGGACAGGGGAGCAAACAACATTGCACACGTAGGACTATCATACGGACTGAGCAAAGGAGAAACTTTCAATGAAGGAAGGGCAACAATTGAATACAACAAAACCTTTGACGGAATAGAGTCTGTCACTTTATTTGATCCTAAAGATGTTCTAGGACAGGTAAATGTAACTACATCACAAGTCCAGTGCAGTGAATCTAACAGAGCAATGTGTCTTGAGGTGACCTTTAATCACATATTTCGAGAATCCTTAGAGTACAACATGGTTGCAACTAACATCTGGGATTTTCAGCGAAATGGTTGGCAGAATTACTTTAATCATGGAATACAAATTACTGGAGAATCAATGAATCCTCCAGAGCAATATTCTGGAATATACAAAGGCCACATATACAATCTAACTGAAATTGGAAAGAATACAGCAGTGGATGATGATGCAAATAACTGGACATTTGATAAAACTTGGAATCGTGATTACATCAAACCAGTAATGGTGGATAATGATATCTTGAATCAAGACAAGATAAACGCAATAGAGAAAATGGGATTTTCGTATTCTGATGGTCAGAAAATATTTGGATTTGATAGAGTGGATCATCGCTTTGCAGATGCCAAGAGCCAGCAACAGTTTGAAGCTAATAAAATAATGGCTGATCTGTGTCCAAAGTGCCAAGAAAAACCATTTGAAAAGATTAATGATATATTTTCATATGATTTGCCATCTCGCCACTCTATAGATGAATCTAAAATGAATCTAGAGAATCTAAAGGCTCAGGAATTTCTAAAACAGTACTTTGAGAAAATATACCCTGGGAAAGTTTTTGACTAAATGACTGTAGACAATCTAATTCAAAAATTTTTCTGAGAATAATGTTATGACAACATAATACTTTCATATTTTTGATAATTTAGATATTCTTATTAATGTGTATCAATTACTTTTAACGTGAAATATCAAATTCATTTTTTGATAATTTTCGTTCTTGCTATTTTCTCGTTTAGTTTCTATGACGCTTATGCATCTGGTCCACTTAGTTTTGATCAGACAAGCATTGTAATAGATCACAGTGGAATAATTTCCTGTATTAGTTGTACTGATGTTGGTACTACAATCTCTGTCACTTTGAATGGTGGTTCATCTGGTACTAAATCTATAACTCTTTCCAAAATTCCTAATTCATCCCCACTCACTTACTTAAGTGAATTTATTAAATTTACACATTGTACTACCTGTGGCCCATTAGAGTATGATGTAATTTCTGGTAATACCATTACTGCAACTGCTTCAGGTTATACTACAACAAGCCCTGCAACTATTTTTTCAACTGGTAGCTTGTCTAGTACTTATAACGTGAACAAAAAAACAATAACACCATCTACACTTGATTGTAGTTCTTGGGGCGGTGATTCTGATGGTGATGGTATTTGTAATGGATGGGAAAATAACACTGGTTATCCACAATCTCAATGTCCAGGTACAGGATTATGTATTAGGAATAATACGACCGTAGTTCCTTATTTTATTGCATGCAATACTAGTTCACATCATTGGAGCAATGTTTGTCCCTCTCCAAATAAAGCTGACTTGTACTATGAAATTGATTGGATGGTGGGACACAAACCAGGCGATGATGTAATATCTGCAGTTAATAATACATTTGCAGCTTCAAACTACGTATCAACAAATGGTGTTCAAGGTATAACTTTTCATGCACAATTATCAGAAGAGATTCCACATGTTAATGCAATTATATGGCCTGGAACTAAAACTTCTCCTGGATTTGATCAACTAAAGTATTGGTGGTTTGGAAATGCAACGGAACGAGGTTATATCGTCCCAACTGAGGTTCCAGGCGATTGGACTAATTCCAAACGTAGTATGAAAGCTCAAGTGTTTCATTATACAATTTTTATACATCAGCAATCTGGTGCTGCTAATTCAGGTTTATCAGGAATAGCTGAAATGCCAGGAAATGATGCAGTGATCTCTCTTGGTTCCTTTGTTGGTAAAGTAGGAACCAAAGACCATCAAAAGGCAAGCTTATTGCATGAGATAGGACATAATCTTTACCTTGATCATGGAGGCAATGATGCTGTAGGTTGCAAACCAAATTATCTTAGTGTAATGAATCCGTCATTACAGTTTAACCGTACTAGCATACCATTGGATTTTTCTCAATCAGCATTACCACAATTAAATGAAAACTCCCTCTCTGAAACTAGTGGTGTTGGAGTAAGTACTCCATCTGGATTGACTACTGTTTATGGTCCAAATAACTCATTGTATAGAGTAACTGGTCAGGGTTTTGATTGGAACAGAGACGGAACTATTACAGGAACAGTCCAGCAAGATATCAATTATTTATCTACAATAACAACATGTCCAAGCTCATTCTCACCTCCTCAAATCCTAAACGGATTTAAAGACTGGGATAGGAACCAAATGAAGTTAAGTCCACTTGGTTTTGGTACATCTTCAATGGAGGATGTCCCTAACCTTATGGATATCATTTATACAAATGATACTGATACTGGCAATCTTACACATGTAGTAACTAATGAGTTAAGCTCTGAGAGTATAATTATTCCGGAACCTGAAAATACACTCATGTCTCCACTAGATCAAATTAAATCTGGAATTGCACCAGTAGATGTAAAATGTAAGGAAGGATTTGAAAACTTACTTCGATCAAACGGTAAATTTGGTGGTTGCTTTACATTAGAAAGTGTAGATATTATGGTCAGCCGAGGCTGGTTAACTCCTTAAACTATTTACTGTGTATAATAAATAAATTAGAACAACTATATAATTTCTAGAATTGACTGTGAAATAATATGTTTACAGTATGTATTTCTAGATAGTGATTCTAGTATCTACTTATCTCCGTTTCTCCATACAATATCAAAAATATCTGAATATGAACATCAGGTTTAATTGTAATTCACATGAACTCCTGTCTGTACATCTAAGATTTATCTTAAAATTATCAGCAGATTGTACTCTACTCCAATTTTAAATTGAGTCAATATGAAATTAAATATCAAAATGTTTTTTCTTTTTTTATCTAGAACTAAATTAAATCCTAATTTAGTATCTTGACATGATGCTTAGTCTTGATTTTGCAGAGACTACAATTATTGATATAATTGTTACTGTAAGAATCATGATTGTAATTGTACCAAATTCTGGAATTACAACACCGTTTTTTATTCCAACTTTAAAAGAACCTTTGTATCTAGGATCATCATCTTGTTGAGCTATGATTGTATAATTACCATCTTGTTTCCATAATGGACCTCTAATTGTGATTTCTGTATGAAAACTTCCGCTTGAATCCAAATCTGGTCTAAATTTATCAACCTCATCCCCACTTCCATCTGGTGTTATTACTTTCATTATGATACGACTCATGCGATCTGTAGTTCCAATTACTTTAATCTTGTTTGATCCTTCCATGGACTTATCTTCATTAATTGTCAAGCAATCATGTAAACAGCCAGCTGAAGGAACAGATTCTGATACAATCAAAGTAAAATTCTGCAAACTTCTTAGCGGATACCACTTACTTTCATTTACAACAATTTTTTTAATCTTATACTCATTCAATAGTTCGTCGTTCATTTCAGGTTCTACACTAATCATTTCAACATTGTTAAGTTTATCAATACCGTTAGTTGCTTCTGCATCTGGTCTTGTGCTGTTCAATAAAAAAGGATAAGTGATTACATTTCCATCATTGTCAGTAATAGAAAGATCCAAATCATTCTGTAAACTTGGAAGAGAATCATTTTCAAATAAATCTCCAGCAACATCATCCCATACTAAAGTTACTTTTAGATTATTAAGAAATTCTGACTTCAGTAAGTATTCTTTTTTACTCCCGAAGGAAAGTGAATCATGAATTATTGTAGGAAATTCACTTAATTCAATAGTATTAGTTGAACCTTCAATTACTTTTGAATTTGCGATTAAATTAATTGCATTTTCACCATTAACTAATCCCCATCCAGATTTATAATCAGGACCTTTAGGTTCTAAATCTTCAGCAGTATGAATTAAAATTGCTTTGGCAGTATGTGGCTCAATATGAGAATCAAATCTATTATTCCATTTCTCTTCCATTAATGCTACAAGACCACCTACAAGTGGAGCTGCCATGCTAGTCCCACTTTTTTGTGCATAGCCATTTAGAACATCAAGAGACATGATGCCATCATTGCCATCATGGGTTCCAGGTGCCACTAGATCGGGTTTTATTCTTCCGTCATTAGTAGGACCAAAACTGGAAAAGTAAGATATTCCTTCACCCCTAGTATCAATTGAACCTACAACTATAGGATTTTTTGCCGTGGCAGGAGGATTTACTGTTCCAAATCCATTATTATTACAATTAGCACTTAATGGTCCTCGTTCGTTTCCAACTGATTTTGTAATTATTATTTTTTCATACGTTTTATTGGTAGTATATCCATTTACAAAATTATCTAACATTTGAGAAGTAGATGTATAATTCCCAAGATATTTACAATTATTACTAATATTAAAAGTATGTCCTACTGAAATATTCATCAAATCAATTCTGTCAATTGGTTCATGATCTCCGTTTGTAAGAAATTGGTTCGCTGCTAGAAAAGATTTCTCCAAATCTTTAGTAGAACTAAACAAATCAAGAATATCATCATTACCCCATGATAAAATCTGAACTTTTGGAGCAACTCCTTTGAACTCCTGCTCACTCAACAAACCATCGCCTCCTAAAATACCTGCTACATGAAATGAATGTGATATTTCTCCATCATCAGTGTTAAAAGGATCAAGTGGAAAAAGTCTACCCTTCAAATCTTCATGCGTATTTATATTGCCATTATTATCATATGTGATATAACCACTAGTATCTTTTTGAATAACAGTATCCATATCAAAGATTAAGGCAACAACACCCCTTCCAGTCAAACCACCTATATCTTGTATTGGAGTAATTTTGGAGATCTTCTTTGCTTCAGATATTTCCGGTTTAAATGGTGGATCTGTATATGTGATAAACTTGATTGTAGGATGTTTTGAGAGTTCTTTAACTTGTTCAAAAGTCATTATGGCATTAACTGCAGATATACCTTCAATTACTGTAGATCTATCTACATTAACAATTCCCAACATTTTATCAGCAGGAAACTTCTCGTGAAAATAAATTAAAAAAATTGCTTTATCATCAGTTGATGGAACTACATCTGGACAACCATCTGTATCTTTAAATCCATTAAATGTTTCTGGTTGAGTTGGACACAAATCTAAATTATCTAAAATATCATCAACGTCAGTATCCGTTTGCACTAGTTCTGGTTTAGATTCAAGTGTTATTTCTACCGGCAGTATTCCTTCCTTAAACAAATATTGAATTCCAGATACAAAATCAGCATCTTTTACCAATCCATCTGCCCACCAGCCAGCAGCATTTTTTATCCAAGATGGGATTTTGGTGCTTCCTGAACCTGAATTGGCTATCTTCATTTCTGGAATTACCATGGTGCCATGATTAATTTCAATTTGAACTCGTTGTAGAAACTCATTTTCAATTATCTGATCATCTGCCCATAATGATGCAATTTTTTTTAATTTTGAAGGTAGTTTGAATTGAGTTGTAATAAGTGAAATTTCATCTGGACAACCATCAGTATCTCTATCACCATCATAGTCTTCTGGTAATTGAGGACACTCATCTAGATGATTGATAATACGGTCTTTGTCAGTGTCTACATCAAATTCATCATTAGATGGTTTTGCCCATGATGGAATATCTCTGATTTTAATATTGTAATCGAGCTTCCTATCCGGGTCTATTGGAAAAACTGAACGAAATATTTTGTCTTTTTGAAATTGAAAATTATTCAAATCATCTTCGTTTGCATTTGCAATATATACAAAACCATTAAGAGAATCAAGTAAAGTTATTCCATTATCTTCTAAGTTTTTTATTTCAGTAGAATTTAAAAATCTGGTTGTTTGAAGAAAAAAGAAATATTTTGATTCAAAAGCACCTGAATTTATGATTTTGCCTATATTAAATTCTTGAGTAGGTGTAAATGAACCAGACTTTAATTTTAATATTAAATCACCCTCACTTTTTTGTCCATCTACATATGAGTTTGATAATGAAAAAATTACAAAAGGAGCAACAATAGCTATCACCAAGAGGAGTTCTGC
>JBOGRE010000357.1:0-5882 GCA_050749345.1 Nitrosarchaeum sp.
TGTTCTGGTAGATTAGATTTTATCTCATCCAAGATTTGCTGAGATCTCCATACAAATGCAGAACCATCTTGGAATTCTGCCATCATTTCTATCTGCCCGTTTTTTACTCCTTCTTCATATTCTCCGATAGACGTTTTCAGTAGACCTTGTATGAGTTTGGCCTTAAATGCAGTATCTTGACTAAGTTCTTTTCCTACAATCAAGATTCGTACTTCTTGGATTATTGTCTTTGCCTCATCTATTGCTATTTGTGCATCTTCTCTTGTTACAGTAGAGCCAGTTTTTTTGCCCATATCCATGAGTGTTTTTTGTATTTTTGCATCAAATTCCGGATTTACTTTTTTTATCTCTGGCTTCATAGATGCATAAAGTTCTGCAATTGGATGAGTTGCATGAACTAGTGCAAGATCCGCATTATTGTCATCAAGGTTTTTCTCAATTGCCCAAAAATGTCCTAATGTCTCTTCGAGTGATCCTGCAAATGATAGTTTATCGTCATATGTTGATTCTGCATAAACAGTTTGTGATAATAATCCTAAGACAATTCCAGAAATTATAATTAAAATTTTTGTCATCATTGGGTGTTGTATTGAGATGTCTTTTAAACAAAACGCTGATTTTTTTCCGTTATTCTAAAAATATGGAATGAGAATCAAAAATCACATGGTTATTTTTACAACATATGTATTCGTAGTTTCTCATTCTAAGTTTGTAGAATAAATCTTTTGTTTAAATACTGTTAGCTAGACCTAATCAACAATTCATGAAATCTAAATTTTATTGTTATTCTATTGTTGTTTTGATCTTGAGTATTTTTTCATTTACTAATATTGGATATGCACAAAACGAAGAAGAAAATCACACATCCATTATCACAATAACTGGCATTGGCCTGGAATTAACAAAACAGGCACTTTTGAGCAACAATTATGATTCTGCAGAAAAATATTCAGCTTTAACAAATAACGTTTATGGGAAGAATATTCAATTTTTGAGAGCGTTTAACTCTGATTTTTCAGATGAAGTTCATATTGAATTGCTTGATCTTCATACAAGCATTTTATCAAAATCAGATTCACAAGATCTGATTAATCAAATTAATTCACTTCAAGAAATCTTGACACTGATTCCTTTAGGTGGAAATTCCAATATTATTCTAGTTTCTATCTTGTCTGAAGCTGACGAACAATATCAGATAGCAATACAAGATGATAATGCTGAATCATACTTTCTAACTTTGTCACTAATAGAACATTCAAAGATTATCTTGGAACAAAATCAAACATCGGATAACCGTCTGAACCAAGAATTGGGTTCATTTTTTCATGATCTGAATGAACTGGTTTCAAATAAAAGAGACTTTGTTGCTGTAGGAAATTTGATTACTGCAATACAGCGTGATTTGGTGCAAACAGAAACAGTTACAATTAATAAAACAAACATCTATGGTACAATTCGAAATTTATATTCTGAATTATTTACTGCAGTAAACTCGGGGGATTATTCCATTGCAGAAGAGATTGCAATTGAAGCATATCTTGAAAATTTTGAATACTTGGAATCAGATATTGAAAAAGTTGATGAAAAATTACTAGAGTCATTAGAAATCAATATGCGTGAGAAACTCCGAGACATGATTGTAGAAAAAGAAAATCCAGACACTATTATCAAATTTATTGAATCCTCAATTTTGCCTGATTTAGCAAAAGCTGAATCTATGACTAGAAAACTTACTTCGGTTGTTGAGGCTAGTCAGTCATCTGAAAAAGATCTAAAATCTATGGGCGATACATCAGAAGATCAAAAGTCTGGTGTGAAAAACAAGATTGATGTAATTCGTGAACGATTAGAAGAGACATTACTTCAGTATAATCGTGGCGACATACAATTTGCGCATGCTAGTGCACGTTCTGCATATCTTGACAGTTATGAGTTTGTGGAGATTCCTCTGAGAGCGATTGATCCTGATTTTACCCTTGAGGTTGAATATCAGTTTGCGACACTACGTAATTTGATTAAACAAGAAGCTCCCCGAGAAGAAATTCAACATGTCATAATTGACATTAGAAGAAATCTGGATGAATCTGAAAGAATTGTGACTGGAACTGGAACAATTGCTCCTGCTATAGCATTTACTTCTTCATTTGCTCTAATTTTTAGAGAGGGATTAGAATCCGTATTGATACTTGGTGCTGTTTTAACATATCTTGAGGCATCTAGAAACACAAAATTCAAACCATATGTCTACTATGGAATTATTGTTGCAATCGCTGCAACTATAGTCACTTGGTTTATTGCATCATATATTGTGGATATCTCTGGTGCTAGTAGAGAACTTGTGGAGGCAGTAGCTGCATTATCTGCAACTGCCGTGTTATTTTATGTTAGTTTCTGGATTCTAAATAAAATTGAACATAAAAAATGGATGGAATTTGTTAAAGCAAAAGTTTGGCAAGCAGGTGCTACGGGCGGATTTATGGTTTTTGTGATGCTCTCATTTTTTACTGTATATCGTGAAGGATTTGAAACTGTCTTGTTCTATCAGGCAATGTTTGGATTCGCAAAATATATGGAATTATTTGTGGGACTTGGATTTGTAATTGGCATTGTGTCTCTTTTGGGAGTGTTTTTTATCATGAGGAAGCTCGGTAAGAGATTGCCTCTACGAATCTTATTTGGATTGACAATGGGAATAGGAGCATATCTTTCAATTGCATTTTTAGGAAATGCCATAAGAGAACTGCAAATTCTTGATATCATTCCATACACTAGCATGATTGGCATCATTCCAAGACTTGATATCAATATGGCAGCAATGACTGGAATTTATCCCACACTTGAAACATTAATTGGGCAGTTGGTATTGCTAGGAGTCTATCTGTTTGCTGCTTCGTATGTTTTAATATCTAAACCACGTAAAGAACAAAAACTTGTGGCTATGAGACAATCGAGGAAGATTCCAGATGAATAGTAAAATACGAATTAGAGTTGGAATTGATGTTGGCGGAACTTTTACAAAAGCTGTTGCCATAGATGCAAAAACAGGCTCACTTTTAGCAAAATCGACAGTTCCTACAACTCATAGTGATGAAAAAGGAGTCTCTGAAGGTATTGTTACTGCATTAACAAAAATTATTGATGAAACCGGTATCCGAATTAATGAGATTGAACTAATCTCTCATAGCACCACTCAAGCAATTAATGCATTATTGGAATCTGATACATCAAAGGTTGGAATAATTGCAATGGGTGTGGAACCTACAAAAAAAGATGTCATTAAAAGAACAAATCTACAAGATGCATCAATTAACACAAATCACGATATCAAAACAGTTCATGAATTTTTGGATACCTCTCATTTAATTACAGAAAATGAAGTCTCCACCACAATACATCGATTAAAGGAAAAAGGTGCTCAAGTAATTGTCGCAACAGAAGCATTTGGAGTCGATGATCCATCCAATGAATTATTTGTTATGAACACTGCATCTAAACAAAACATTCCTTCTACTGCATCTCATGAGATTTCTGGAATTTATGGATTGGAAATAAGAACTCTGACTGCAGCTGTCAATGCCAGTGTTTTGCCAAAAACATTTCAAGTTGCGAATTACGTCGAGGATGCAATTCGTAAAACAGGAATCACTGCACCGTTGATGATAATGAAAGGGGATGGTGGTGTTACTAGCATGGATACATTTAGGACAAAACCAATCCTTACTATTCTTTCAGGACCTGCAGCAAGTGTAGCTGGTGCATTATTACATCTCAAAGTAACTAATGGGATCTTTGTTGAGGTAGGTGGTACTAGCACCAATATTTGTATAATAAAAAACGGTAAACCTGAAATACGTTATGTAACAATAAAAGATCATCCTACATGCATTCGATCAATTGATGTTAGAATTTTGGGAGTGGCAGGTGGAAGCATGGTTGGATTGGATCAAAACAGAGTATCTCATGTGGGCCCACGTAGTGCCCATATTGCTGGTCTCAAATATTCTTGCTTTGCAGATCCTGAGGATCTGAAAACTGGAAAAATAGTCTTGATTAAACCAATGCTAAATGACAAATCTGAATATGTGGCAATAAAATGTGATAAAGAAACATATGCCATTACAAACACATGTGCGGCAAATGCATTAGGTATGGTAGAAAAAAATGACTATGCTTTTGCAAATCAAGAATCTGCAAAAATCTCTCTGAAAACTCTAGCAGAATTCGTAGGAGTTTCATATCATGAAATTGCAATGTCTATCATTCAAACTGCCTCATTTGAGATAACAAAAACAATCAGTAAAATCTTAAAAGAGTTCAAAATGAATCCCTCCAATACATCATTAATTGGTGGTGGTGGTGGTGTTACCGTTCTTGTTCCATTTGTTGCAAAACAATTAGGAATCAAATATGAAAAAGCAGAACATGCAGAAGTAATATCCTCCATTGGAGTGGCATCATCTATGCTTCAAGAAGAAATGGAGCAAACAATGGCAGAGCCAACACCCGAAAAAATCAATCAGGTTCATAAAAAAATTCATGCAGTGTTAGTTAACAAAGGTGCAATTCCTGAATCTATTATGATAAACAGTGAATATGTTTCTGACAAATCTCTTCTTCGTGTAACTGCAGTGGGTAATGTTGAATTAGATAGTGCAGAAACTTCAAAAAATATTTTCACACTAAATGATGCCAGAAAACGAGCAAGTGAGATTATTGAAATTTCTGAAGATTTAATTGATTTGAGTTATGAGACTGATCATTATTTTGTATTTACTGGTCATATCAAAGTAAAAAAATTATTTAGTAAAAAGAACCAACACCATGTTTTAATTTTAGACAGATATGGAAAACCAAAACTCTCAATAAAAAATGGCAAGATCTTTCAGGGCGGTAAAATCACAATATTGGAAGAACTAGATGAATATTTGGAATCAAGACATTCTGAAATTGCTCCAAAAACATATCTTCTAAATGATCTAAAACTGGTGGATTATTCCAGTCTTATTTCTTCATCTGATATTATAGATGCTGTTAGAGGAGAACTTGTTGGTTCTGAAAAAGCGGCAGTATTGATAGAACTCTAGATTGATTTTTTATGTCTGTTTTATCTAAAATATCTCAATTTTGAAACAAATGGCCTATGATCGATACATTTTTTGACTCTGGTACTTCTAATTGCCTACAATTACTATGTCAATATGAGCTGTAAAATTGGGTTTATTCACAGTTTTTCATATTTTGCCATTCAAGGTAAAAAGATGTGTATTAATTGTGGAATAGAAGAAAGCAATAATAATTAACCAATTAATTTCAAATCTATGAGTTATTGGTTCTTTCTTATTTTACCTCTTTTGATTTTCAACACTTCTATTTTTGCGCAAACTCCATCTGATGATCTTTCTAATTCATCACAATATGTTTTAAAATTTGATGAGCACGTCTATTCTATTTCTTATGTTGTAAATGCCGATATTGTTGCAATGAAAATTGATCCTGAATCAACATCATTACTTATTGGTTTGGATAATACTCATGATTCTCAATTCATTATTGGCTTGGAACATGAATTGATAAATGCACCAAATGATGAATTTGTAATTTTGGTTGATGGACAAGATGTAGATTATAAAATAACATCTGATTCTACTAGTTCCACATTTGAATTCTTTGTACCTACTGGTGCTGAGGAAGTTGAAATTATTGGCACACACGTAATTCCAGAATTTCCAATCGGTGCCATTTTTTGATTTGTAGCAATGATTTCAACTATTGTGATTTTTGCAAAAGTGAAAGCACCTTTTTTCAAGTTGTAATTTTATCTAGTTGATTTGATTTTTTTGCATTTTTTATTTCACGTGCGATTCTTTTGCCCATGCTCATAG
>JBOGRE010000358.1:0-2118 GCA_050749345.1 Nitrosarchaeum sp.
CATTAAACAAGCGGGCTTGTCAATACATGACAAATCTTTTTTTGTGTTAAACGGAGACACCATTACCAACATTAATCTCAACGAATTAGCAAAAAAACAAAACTCTATTGCATCAATTGAATTAAAAACAAAATTTGGAATCATTGAGACAAATGAAGACAAGGTGACAAAATTTAAAGAAAAAAAAGAAATCTCAGATTTATGGATGAATGCCGGAATATATCATTTAAACAAAGAAGTATTGAAAGACTTGCCAAAAAAAGGAGATATTGAAAAAACAGTATTTCCAGATTATGCAAAAAAAGGAAAATTGGCCACAGTTAAATTCAAAAATGTAATGTGGCATTCTATTGATTCGTTTAAAGATATGGAAGAATGCGCATTAGAATTAGATAAAATAATAAAATAAATAATTTTTTTATGCGCCAGTTCTGTGAAGGGTAACCATCATGTATGCTATTTCACTAACAAATGTCTCATCTTTATTTGCAGATGCAGCATATTTTGTAGCATCATCCCAAAAGATGTTTTTTGGGGTAGAATCTTCAGCGTAGCTTTGTTCATTCAATGACTTGAATGAATAATTGCTTTGATAATATTCAACCTCAATGATAATTAACATAATGCTAAAAGAGAATGTGCTCATACTAACTCTTTAACACTTTTTAGGCTTGTTTATGATAAAAATAGTTTAGAATCTACGAAAATTCAATGCAAGTTTGAATCGACTTTCTTCAATTGACTTGTTTTCTAATTTTACTTTATCAATTTGATCTTGAAGACTGTTCATTTGCTTCAATAGTGTTTTAATTCTTAATTTTACTGTGTTTGAATCAGAGTCTATTGGTACATCTAGATTTTTGAATATTTTTGATTTTGTGTCGAGTTTTTCATGAACAAGGGGTTCTCTCTGTTCGTTGTCCATAGTAATTAGATTACTTTAGAAAACTTAAGGATGTTTAGTCAATAAATCTTTGACCCCATCTTAATTCGTAGTCACGAGAGTCAAATCTTTATCTTTTTAATCTTTGAAATTAGTTGTTATTTCATCTTTCACAGTTAGATTATTTTATGTACTGATGCTAAAAATTTGTTTGAAAAACAGATTTTGCCCATAAAAACAGTCAAAAAATAGATGAATTAATTACCACGTCCTATCGGAAAGACTAGAATACACAAGAGTTACAGTTAGTCTATGCGAATAGCATACAGTTTAGGCTCGCTTCTTACAATAAACCAGGTTTTAGAATGCTCAGAAATATTATCACACACCAACACAGATACAATTTGGATTCCAGAAACATGGGGGATGGAAAACTTTTCAATGCTAAGCATGGTATCGCAGAAAGCATCAAAACAAAAAATTGGCTCATCTATAATCAACATTTACTCTAGAAGCCCTTTATCAATTGCAATGGGGGCGGCTACTGTTGACACTCTCTCAAATGGAAGATTGATACTAGGTCTTGGAACAAGCAGCACTCCAATAATAGAAGATTTTCATGGATACAAATTTGAGAATCCTGTTTTAAGAATGAAAGAATATGTAGAGATTATCAAAATGGGATTATCTGGAAAGCAGGTTAATTATTCAGGAAAAATTTTTAAATTAAAAAATTTTACATTGTTGATAAAACCATATAGGGTAAAAATTCCAATATATCTAGCAGCAGTTAATCAAAAAATGGTAGATTTAACATGGGAAATTTCAGATGGTGTGATTTTTTATTTACGGCCATTAAATGAAATGAAAAAAACCATACAAAAAATGCAATCAAAAAGAAAAATAGATGTCACATGTCAGATAATTACCTGCGTATCTAATGATGCAGAAATAGCCATAATCCGTGCTAAACAAACACTTGCATTTTACATTTCCGTTGGAAAAATATATCGAGATTTTTTATCAAAAAATGGGTTTGAAACTGAAACACAAAACATATTTGAAGAATTCAAAATTTCTGGGTTTAAATCAAATCATGAATTAATTTCAGATAGTATGCTAAAATCATTAACAATTGCAGGTACGCCTGATCAATGCATAACACAGTTACAAAAATTCCGTGAAGCAGGAATTGATTTACCAACAATCCAATTCAATCCAGTGGGGAATGTGGT
>JBOGRE010000359.1:0-1690 GCA_050749345.1 Nitrosarchaeum sp.
GTTTCAAAGCCACTGTTCACGAAGTAATGTCAAGCTTCACAGGTTCAAAAAGAAGAATGGCACAATATGATACATTTCGAGATCCTGACAAAGTGTTGTATTTACAAAAAGAACTTGTAAGAGCAAAACTACAATCTGAGATTGATTTTGTAAAAGAAGAGTCTGTAAAATCAAAATTGCAAAGATTTCAAGAGTTTGTTGATAACGCAAAATCCTACAAAGAGATTCTTTCTCACGAAGCAAAAGCAGGAATAATTTATCGAAATTATTATGTCGGTTTGTTTGATCCGAAGTACGAGTTTACACAAAGAAAAAATGATGGTAGACGTTCCAAACCACGATATGCCACAAACGTAATCAACGCATTACTAAACTATGGGTTTTCAGTTCTGTATTCAGAGGTTGCTAAAATTATCAATGGAGAGGGTTTAGATCCGTATTTTGGTTTTTATCACAAAAGTCACGAATCAGAACAAGCTTTAGTGTATGATTTGATTGAACCTTATCGGGTTTTGGTTGAATCTGCTGTTTTGGAATTTTCTAAAACTCAACCTAGATGGAATAGATTAGACAAGTGTTTTAGATTAAATGAAAAACATCATTACCAATTGATTTTGGATGAGCTTACTATAAAGCGATTTTTGGAGACTGTATCTAGAAACCTAAATGAAAAGAAAATGTATATTTCAAGATATGGAAATAGAGGCCAATCTACCGAGGAAGCACTTACAAGAGAGTCTACTATAATGAAATTAGAAATTGAAAAGATTGCTAATTTTTGTATACAAAAAAGAGATTTTGAGACTAAGGGAGTGCTCTGAAATCTCCATTATCGAAAACATTGTAACTCCAATCATGGTCTCCTTCATCTCGAATCACATATCTCGTTCCTTTTCTACCATCTTCATCAATCACTGTTTTTTCTACAAACCCTTTGAAACTACGTTGGAGATTTTCATGATTATGACGTACAATTAGTTCTTTGGCTACGTTATCTAGTTTGGTAACTTCCACAAAAGGTTTTGATTTTATTCGATTGATAGCTCTCATAATAAAATCACCGGTAAAGCGGGCGGCCAGACCAACCAAAAAAGCTGCTATGAGAGTTACCTCAATACTGCCTTTTTTCAATTTGTATTCTAATTTTACTTTGTTTTCTTCAGCTAACTTTTCTAGATCACGATAAAGTTCAGAAAATATAGCAAGGTCTTTTATTTCGTCTTCTGAATTAATCTTAAAGTAGATTTTTGCTCTGAGAGTTTTTTCTTGTTTTGATATGTTTATACCTTCAATTTTCTTTTTCTTTTCAATCTGATGAAGCTGTCTTCTTAATCTAAGATTTTCTTTTTTTAATTGACGAATTTGTTTTTGTAGCTTTTTCTTTTCTCTTTCAAATCTCAGGATTATGATCTTATAGTTTTTAAAAGTAAAATTTGGATCTTCTGACATTAATATAGGTTCAACTCACAACTTAATGAAAATTTCTAGTATTTACAGACTTTCCCTAATTGAACAGCAAACCAAAATTTATGAAGAGAACCTAAGATTGGATAGTATTGCCAAAGAATCAATGCCCATATTTCTTTAAAATAGAATCTAATCTCTTGGAGATTATTTTCATAAGAAGAGCGGTATTAGGCGAATAATTTTTTGTTAAATTCCTAATATCAGCGGAGAGATTCTTTAGAAC
>JBOGRE010000360.1:0-4353 GCA_050749345.1 Nitrosarchaeum sp.
CAATTCATACACCCCATATCTGGATGAGAATTTAGTCAAACTAAAGTTTGTAGGGGACTTTGTATCTGAAATCCGAGATAAAACTGCATTTAGCTGCAACGGTTTTAGTGAGAATTTCACTCAAAAGGAACCTGCAAAAAAAGAATTCTTCTTAATTCCAATAATTCCAACAAAAGAAAGTAGAGCAGACAGAATTATAGTCCAATTCTCAAATGGCGAATTAACATCTACGAACACATTTTATTCATTTTCCAAGTTTATGCCTCTAACAAAGGATCCTAATTCTGGTTTACCAATTTCTGTACCAGGAAATATAATTGGTGAGAAGCCAATGTTTTCACTTGAGTCCCTTCCAACAAAGGACAAGGAAAACTATTACAAATTTATCAGCAGATACATCAATCCTGGCGCTACACCACAGCCATTTGATGCTACAATACATTTTGTTACCGGAAGTGGAAAAATTCTACAAAGCTGGAAATACACGGATTGCTCTGCAAATAACTATGTGACTTTTTTTATTGATAATCTACTCCGATTCAAACAAGGATTAGGATCTGAAATTAGAGACAAGACATTTTTTGAATGCAGAGGTTTATCAATAAATCAAGATTCTAACACAGATGTAGATACAAAACAAACTTTTACTCCAAACGATTCTATTAGAGCACAAACATTTGTAGTGCATTTTCAGGGTTCAGACATAACTCCAGAAAAAACAGTAACTTCGTTTACCAAGTTTTCCCCAATAACTCACGAGGAACTTCAACTTTTGTTACCTAATTCTCCGTTTGGGAAGGAGCCAAAATTCTACTTGGAATCTCTTCCAAACAAGGATAATTCATGGTATTATGATTTAATGAGCAAATACATCAATTCGGGTAAAATCCCAGTGCCATTTGATGTAACCGTTGATGTATTGGTTGGAGATGGAACACAACTTCAAAGTTGGAAGTATGTTGATTGCCAGGTTCTAGAATACAAAACATATCTTGAAGATTCGTTATTCCTTAGAAAATTTACAAACAAATCTGAAAAAGAGTTCAGAGACAGGACAATATTCCAATGTACTGGTCTTTCATTTGATGGAATCTCTAAATCTCCACAAAAAACACTAGAAAAATCGCTTAATTATGTAGATTTCATACCGTCTGTTCAGTCCAGAATAACGAATCTAGTTACGACTTTTTCTGGTGGTGAAATAGAACAACCATTTACTATCAATACAATTGGCAAATTTACTCCAAAGATTGAACAAAGAAGTCAAATTCAATCTCAATTCGTCAAATTAAGCGTTACAATAATTCCAAATGAGACTTCCATCTCACCAGTTGTTGGTGAAGGTGAATTGCCTCCAGTTCCAGAGGAACCTGGCATTCCAACTCCAACTTATACCGTTTTAGTTACAAAACCACATTTGTCAATAATTCAGAGAAATGACTATGTCAAATCAACAGAGTTTACAATAAAATCTCTTCCAAGCAAGGATAAAATGCAATACTATGATATTGTAAGTAGATACATCAATGCAGGTAAAAAGCCCGAACCATTTGATGTCACATTTGACTATCTAAGTGGTGATGGAACTACAGTTCAGTCATGGAAGTATGCTGATTGTGAACTCGAAGATTTTAAAATCAAACGTGATGATATCCTACTTTACTATTCATTAAGTAATATTGCCGGATCTGCAGATATTGTTGATACTTCTACATTCAAATGCAATGGATTCGCAGTCGATTTTGACCAGAAAAAATCTGAATCAAAAGATATTGTCACTGTACCATCCTCACATGATAGAGCAATGCTAAATCTTGCACACTGGTACGGAGGAGAATTACAAAACCAAAAATCCTCTGCATTATTACAAGAATTTGATACATTAGATGACTCTGATGTCCAGTTTGGTGGGTTGCCAAACATTTACCACAAAGACATGTATCAATTTATTAGCAGATACATCAATCCGGGAAAATCCCCAGAACCAGTTGACATGAAATTTGATACGGTTACTGGAGATGGCACAGTATTGTTTTCTACTCTGTATCATGATTGTACCATTAAAGACTCATCAACATATCTAAGTGACAACATGGCAGTAATCAAATACACTCCAAGTCTAAAATCAGAGATAAGAGGAACAGCTATGGCAGATTGTACTGGAACTAGTTTCAAAACTTCCCCACAAAATGATCCTCACTTTGATAATACTGGAAATCTAAGAAAAATTTCCGTTATTACTCAAAGGGCAATTGGGGTTCCATCAGAAAGTGTTGTGTGTAAAGATGACAGTTATACTTTGATGATCCGACCACCAAACAACATCTCATTGTGTATAAAAAATGATCACATGACAAAATTTGAAGAACGTGGATGGAAGCAGCCAACCATGACAGAAAAAAAGAGTCTAATTGACGAGTTAAGGCCAATTATACCAACTAATGACGAAAGAGCAATGTCATTTGTTGTTAATTTTGAAGGAACTGATATCTCTCCATCAAGAACAGTGAAAACATTTTCCAAATTCTTACCAACTGAAGATGCAAATTCAATAATTCCAAAACCTGGAAACTCTTTGGATTCATCAGCAAAGTCATTTTATCTTGAATCACTTCCAAACAAAGAAAATTCTTGGTACTATGAACTTGCAAGTAGATATGTAAATGCAGGAGCAAAACCTGAACCATTCAACGTTACAGTACAAGTAAAAAGTGGCTCTGGTGATGAGTTGCAGACTTGGAAATACAGAGAATGTGATATTTCTGACTATGTTTCTTATTACGATGAACGTCTACTGACTTACAAGTTTCATGGAAAATGGCAATCAGAAATCAAAGATAGATCTGTCTTTTCATGTGCAGGTCTATCAATAAACAGTACATAGTATATTGAGGTCACTAAGTGACGTTGGATTACGACTATGTGATAATTATAAGGGTTTAACTTTCTAGTATTGTGATTAAGATTGGGATTATTCAAAAAACAATTAGCCTTTGAAAAAATAAAATTAACAAAATCAAAAATAAGTTCAGACACAGCTACCATAATAGTAGTTAATGTGAAGAACTTTAAAGAAAAATTTGAAAATATTGTTCTGACCACAAAGACCGATGATGCCGATGGGCAATACTTAAAAATCGATAAACCCTTAATCCAATTAACCTCATTGGATTTTCCTAACAAAAACACAGGAGATCATGAAATTACAATAAGTCCTCATAATATACCTCTTGATAAAATGTCTTTTAAGATAACAGTTGGAGTATATGCCGATAATGTCGAAAAACCTATGCTCAAAAAAGAATTTGATTTAACTGTAAACAAAAAATAAAATTAGAACATCGAAAACTTCTGTTCATGGCTTTCTTGAAAATGTTGATGTAAAAATTGGTCTTTCAAAGTCAAGAACTAACCTAACTGAAACACAAAGCTGAGAACAGATTTTGTAGTTAGACTGAATTCCTTATTGAAATGATTCCACGTTCTATCATATACTGAATTGCGTTTAGATAATCATTATCTGAAACTTGACCCTCACTCCACCATCTAGCAATGTCTTTGATCCAATTGGGGATTTGTGTTGTTTTTTCTAAACCATAGGTGTTGGGCGGAATTTTGATTATTCTTTCCTTTATCAAAAATTCAAGACCTTTAGCGTAGGTATAATCATCAATAGTTCCCTCTGACCACCATCTTGCATTATTTTTTATCCATGATGGAAGGATTTGTGCATTGATTGTTTCCAAGATCCGCATCTTTTTACATGCCGGGCAAGAATTTGCATCTCGATCACTTAGAACAAGATAGTATTCTACTGAATCATCAAGTTTTAGTGGTCGGTAATGTGGTTCGGATATTTCAAAGCAAATTGTTGATCTAATAGATTCTCCTCTGTTTACTGTAAAATCTAACTTCTTACACTCAGTATTAGGTAATGAGTATGCATATGAAAAATCAAAATTTGCTGCCTGTCTTCTTGCTTGGTTTTCATGTGCTATTCTGTCAAAGGTTCTAAGATCCAAAACATCCTTTGCTCGCAAAAACACTGGCATATCACCTGAGTTTGTTAAGGAAAATTCGATTTGTAATATATCTGAGCCATTAGCAGAAATTATATTCACATCTAAAACCTTCAAGTCCACTTTGTCAAGATCCCAGTCAGCATATGCGTTAGTTTGAAAAAACATTAATGAAAAAATACCACCTATTATTGCAATTTTTTGTTTAATCATCTGAATTTCTCTCTTCGTGGTAACTAAATCTTCTTTACAAACGCTTCGCTAGAGATTATTCATCGGAAAACATTAAACAATTGCCAAGGGCAATATTGTTTAGCTTCTCCCAGTCTATTTC
>JBOGRE010000361.1:0-1560 GCA_050749345.1 Nitrosarchaeum sp.
GATTTGAGCAATCCCATGTCAGGATCATCTAAACATTCTCTTCCATCTGCTCTAAGTTGTATCACAAATTTTTTTGCCCATTCAGTGGATTTCCCATCTACTGAAGAATAGAGCATATCTTTAACTAAAGGTTCAAGTTTAGGATTAATTGAATCTGATTTCATTATCAATGAAACCATTACATCTCTAATTTCTTCTGGAATATATCCTGATGCCAACATGCTATTGTAAAACGTTATATCAAATTCCGTATTTCCTCGATATTTTGTGATCACTGTATATTCTTCTGGATAATATTTTTCAAAGTCTTCTTTGGATGTCGGAAAATGGCGACCAATTTCAAAGGAAAACATTATTTTTGCTAATTCACAGATATTATTGACTTTGTATGTTTGAAATGGATTAAGGGCATCTGCTAAAAAATTACCTTTAGGTTTTACAAATGTATTTGCATCAAAGTCAAATACAACAAAAATCATCAATGCTGTAATGCAAGCACAAATTGTAACATAATGAGATTTTTTTAGTTTTATTTGTTTTTTGTTTTTTATGTAATCAGAAGTTTTATCCGCTTTTAGGTTTCTAACTTTATGTAAATTATCAGATAGTAATTCTTTTTCTTCTGATGTAATACCTTTTCCATTTTTTAACTTGTTTTTTATGGATTCAAGTTTTTCCCCATCCACTATTCCAGCATCCTCCAGTTGTTTTATAAGATCTAGTGCCTTACTGCAAATATCTTCAGCCACAGGATTTCTTTGAAAAGTAGATTATTACTCAGTTTTGTGTGTAAAATGAACAAACTATTAGAGATGATAAAGAATTAAGAATTTTCAGATATTCCTACTCCCAACTTTTATGAACATTAAATGAGCAATATAGGAAAATGAATTCGGATAATATCCTAATAATGAATACCTGCGATGTCTTCTCCTTCTGAATGTCTGCACAAGGGGCAAAGCATTGGATTAAGTCTTGAAATCTCTGAATAGAGAATTCCGCAATTCCTGCATGCACGAACATTTTGTTGTGATACTACCATAGATAAAATGAGCAATACTTCGATTTATGCATTTTTTACTTTGACATAATGTTAATTAAATGAGTATAGGTTTTTGTCCATTTTCAACTAGTACATCATTTATTCCTTTAATTAGATTAGAAATTTTTGGATAATTTGATTTATTTTCTATAATTTCATTTTTAATGACTTTAAGATAATGGAGTTTTTGATTTGCAGTTTTTTTCTTCTTGCTAAAAATGATGGCATTAGTGATAATACTCATAATATGATTTAACTATTACAGTATTATCGTCCACTTTGTAATTTTCTCTTTAATTCGCCTAGAGTAGTGACTTTGTAATCACTCAATACTCTCCCAATAGTGGTATCGCTTCTATAATTATTTGTGATTTCTTTGGGCAAATAAGGAATATTTTTTATCAATGTATCGTCTCTTTTTTTAGGAATTGGCATTAAAGTTCTAAAACAGTAATGACTTTAATGTTTTTTGGTATTCCTACCATTTATTTTATTGTTAGGTTGACTATGTTGTAGGC
>JBOGRE010000362.1:0-2909 GCA_050749345.1 Nitrosarchaeum sp.
CATATGGAGACTATACAGCAGTACCAGAGTTTCCAGTAACAATACTAGTCTTGATTACAAGCATCATACCAATTATTCTAATGAGAACAAGACTGGCTAAAATTAGAATTGGCTAAGTAAAAGAGAAAATAACTCACAATCATAGTTTCAGCATGAAAGATTCTGTATTACAAACACTTGCTATTTCAAACAACATTCAATGCTTGATAAAATTATTTCTGTTCTGTATAGTTTAGAATACTGATAGTTTTAGATGGCATGTATGGACCTGTATAATATCTTAGTTCGGATTTGATCATATATTTTCCAGGCTCAACAGCAAATCTATTTGTAGATTCCTTCTGGTTCATCTGATCCCATGTATAGGAAACCTCGTCGCCTGGATTGAATTTTATGCTACCACCTTGCCAATCCCCACCGCCCAAGATCGTTACAACCTCATTATTTTCATCAACAATCCCAACACTTATTGAAACAGAAGTGAGTTGCCACAACGTACTTTGACCTAGATTCTTCATCGTAATTTTTATCGGCTCTCCTCTAATGTACTCGTTTTTCTCCGTAAAAAATTGCACATCAACTGGTTCTGGCTTTATCCAACCACGTTTTGCTAATTTATCTGCAGTAGAATCTGTTACACAACTCGGATTGGCAGTCTGTATTTTAAAAATTAGTTCCAAACCTTCTTTGCAGATTACATCATATGGAAAAATTTTTTCATGCCTTATTTGTTTTATTGGAGGCAATACATCGTTATCTGCAAATGAAACATTGACCATAAATAATGAGATAATTCCTAAACCAAAAAATATTACAAGCATTATCCCTTTCATAAAAGAAGGAAGCACAATGTATATGATAAAGTTTGAACAAACATTAAACATTGACTTTGCAACAATTCTTCTCTTGGGCTGATTCAAATAATGGATACTAACAATAAACTGGGATTCAAGACTGTACTCACATGGATGAAAAGCTAAAAATCAATATTGGATATTTTCCAATAATTGTTTTGGTAATACTTGGACTGGTCTTACTTCCTGGTAATACTGCCATGATGGTAGGTCAGGTAACTGGAGCAGATTGGGGTACAGTAGTTGCTACTGGACAAACTAGAAATCTAGGTGGAACCGTATTCACTAATCTTGTAACATTTACCGGATTAGCTGGAATAACAGGGGATAGTGGAGCACCATTAATAGAACCTGTAAGTGGAAAATATTACGGTTTGTTAAAAGGTGGAGCTACTTCACCAGTTGTTGAACAGTATGTAATTCCTTGGTCTGGAATATACTCTAGTTTCACCGTGTCAATTTCCCCATGACTTTCATCCCTTTTCTTTTTTTAGAATACCTTAAGAAACTCTTAGCTAATCTCAAACTATGAAGACTATAACATATCTGTTAATTGCATTGACTATCTTTATTTTGATATTTGTGTGGTCTTCATCTAATTACATGTCTCATTTAACAGGTCCTGAATATTATTTCCCAGAGACTGCATTTCAACGTAACTTTGACTTGTATGGCATACCAATAATGATTTCTGCATTTCTCATAATAGGTATAATTCCTTCACTAAGTTTTCTATTAGTTAAAAGACTAAGATTTAGATTAATTTTGATACCGTTATCTGGTGTTTCAATTATCTTCATTTTTTGGTTCATATTGGTTTTTATCTTTTCACCAAATAGATTCTAAATCGTTTTGATCCTTTAAATCTGATCTATGTCTCATTCACTGATAGTAGAATCTGATTGGAGTACGGGTGATTATGATGGGTGCAACCAAAATCTAGTTAATTCTAATTTTAGCCAGTCTTGTTCTCATTAGAATAATTGGTATGATGCTTGTAATCAAGACTAGTATTGTTACTGGAAACTCTGGTACTGCTGTATAGTCTCCATATGTGGCAGAAATTGAATAGGTTTTTTCTTGCTCTCCTGCAATGACAATATCTTTTGAGAATGTTCCATCTATCTTTGGTGTAACGTATTCAGTCTGGATTATTTTATTATTATCCATCACATTAATTTGGATATTTTCGTGGTCTTCTGCAAGGGATGTACAACCTTGGATGATAGCCGTGTCTCCTGAGTGATATGTAGAGTTTGAGTAGAGTTGTATTGGAGGTAATGATGATCCATTAGTTTCAATACTCGATACGCTATACCCAATTATTATTTCAATTTGTCTAGTTTCTTTTTTAAATGGTATAGAATAAGTCACAAAACATGGGTTTTCATTAATTTTTTTTATTCCAACTTCAATAGCATCTATCAAAGCAAAAACGGTATGCTTGTTTCCTAATAAAGGTCTTGTAAGGTCTCGTGGTATTGAGATTTCTAAGTGTCCATTATCACTATTATTCATTTGAAGAATGAAACTACTACTTTCCAATTCAAATTTTAAACTCTCTACTTCACCATTTGTAATTCTGTAGGGGATTTTGAATTCTTCTCCATGTAATAAAGTTACATTGGATATATTCCAAACTTCATCCGCAGACCCAAAAGTAGGAGTTACAACGAATCCTAGTACACTTGTAACCATTATTGAAATTAGAAGTAAATTCACAATATTTTGATCATTGAACTAAACAAAAAGCATTACGACAGCAACATGTTACACGAAGACATCATTATCAAATCAAGTGTGTTCCAATTATCTTGATTGTTTTCGTGTTTTCTTTAAACTCTATAGTTAGGGTTCTATCTTGCGTGGTCTTTGTCTCTGTGAATGATACTTCCTTACCATCCACTGTAACAAAAAACACATCATCAGATTCATTATTCTGTTCACCACCAGACTTGGAATCCAACAAATCTCTTGGGATCGTTATTATAATATTTCCTGCTTTTGCATTATCTCCCAAAGTCAGAATGATGGAATTTGATTCTATGGACTCTT
>JBOGRE010000363.1:0-3846 GCA_050749345.1 Nitrosarchaeum sp.
TTGGTGAAGGAATTGACCCATCAGTACTTTCTGCAACCAAAGACGCAATATCAAAATTGGAAAAATTGGGGGCAACATGTGAAGAGATCTCCCTTGGCATGGTAAAATATTCCGTTGCAGCATATTATACAATTACTGCAACTGAAGCTGGTAGTAATCTTGCAAGATATGATAATTTGAGATATGGCTATGATTTTTCTGTAGAAGGATACGAATTTAATTCCTACATTGAAAAAGCAAGAAAAAAACTGGGTCCTGAAGTTACAAGACGAATGATTCTTGGTGGCTTTGTCCCATCTGCAGGACATGCAGGAAAATATTTTCTCAAAGCGCTCAAAGTAAAAAGTAAACTCACTAGACAAATCAATGACGCATTTAAGAAATTTGATCTACTGATTTCCCCAACAGTTCCTATTTTACCATTTAAAATTGGTGAGAAAATAAATGATCCAGTCGCTTTATTCCTTATTGATATTAATACAGTAACTGCTAATCTTACTGGAAAACCTGCGATATCGATTCCATATGCAATATCTAATGGGTTGCCAATCGGAATTCAGCTAATCGCAAATTCTATGAATGATAAATTATTGCTACAAGCAGCACATGCGTTAGAAAAAACTGTAAAATTACCGGAGGTTCCAATTTGACAAAAATAGGATTAGAGATTCACAGTCAACTTACAAAGTTGGAAAGTAAATTATTTTGTTCTTGTAAGGCAAATTACAGAGAATTTGAACCAAATACCAATGTCTGCCCTATTTGTATGGGATTGCCAGGCAGTCTTCCCAGATTAAATCAAAAAGCTGTTGAAAAAGCAACAATGATTGCAATGGCACTAAATTGTAGTACTCCTGAAAAAATTGCATTTTTTAGAAAAAATTATTTTTATCCTGATTTACCAAAGAATTTTCAAATTACCCAACTAAATATTTATGGAGAAACTAGTGTTGGAGGCACTGGAATTCTCATGGTTGGTGAGAAAAAGATACGCATCACTAGAATCCAATTAGAAGAGGATCCAGGCCGATTAATCTATGAGGGGAGTTCTGAAAAAAACCAAATAACATTGGTAGATTATAATCGGGCAGGTACGCCTTTGGTGGAGATTGTAACTGAGCCTGATTTTGAAAATCCAAAAGAAGTAAGGGAATTCCTAAATATTTTATCCGTTCTGTTGGAAAATCTTGGTGTATCAGATCCTAGCTTAGAGGGAGCAATGAGGGCAGATGCTAATGTATCCATTGAGGGTGGTAATAAAGTTGAAATAAAAAATATTGGTTCATTTCATGATTTAGAAAAAGCAGTTCATTTTGAAATTACACGTCAACAAAGCTTACATTCACGAGATATTCCAATCATTCAAGAAACACGTCACTGGGATGATAAAAGAAAAATCACTGTTTCTTCAAGATCAAAAGAAGAGGATTTGGATTATAGATATTTTCTAGAAGGTGATATCCCATGGGTTAGAATAGGAAATGAAATCAAAGAAAAATTAAAATTAGAAATGCCTGAGAGTATTAGCTCTAAAAAACAACGCTATATTTCAAAATACGATATTCCTGCGCAGGTTGCGGATGTGCTTTCATCTGATAAATTTTATTCTGATTTGTTTGAAGATTCACATACAAAAGAAAATGCAAAAGAAGTTGCAAATCTCATAACAACTGATTTGATGGGGTTGGTAGATACTAGAGAAAAAAGAGAATCTTCAAAATTAAAATCATCGCATCTAAAAGAATTAGCTGATTCAATACAATCAGGTAAGATTACAAGAAATTCTGCCAAAAATGCATTATATGAAATTGTAAAAACAGGTAAAGTGTTATCGGATATCATATCTGAACTCGGTCTAGGTAATGTCTCAGATGAATCTGAATTATTAAAAATTATTGAATCGGTAATTTCTGAAGAGTCTCAAGCTGTAGAACAAGCAAAATCCAATCCTCAAACTATCAACTATCTTGTAGGAAAGGTGATGCAAAAGACAAAGGGAAAGGCCGATCCAAAACTGACTTTGGATTTATTAAAAAAGAAGATTTTCTGATTTTATGGCTGAACTTTCTTTAGAAGACATTGAATTTATCAAAATACTGGCAAATTCTGATTCTACCATCTTACAAGCAGGAATGAACGAGGCAACAAGATGCAGACTCGATGCACAAATAGGCATAATTTTACGAGAATATTACAAAGAAAATACCATGAACATAAAAACAGGATGGACAGAAAAATTTGAAAAAGTTGGTATTACAGAGGATGATGGTAAATCTGCAATTGCATGTGCCAGAAGACTTGGGATAGACATTTCTTAATTCGCTTCCATGTTTTTTACTGTGCTATTTTAATTGACTGTGTTGTTTGAAAGTAGCTTTATTAGTTCTTGTTTATGTCCATTAAAAATACTGGATATCTTTTACATTATTTATGAATACAAAACAAAAATTTTTCATTCCTTTTGTTCGCTTTAATCTCATTAATTTTTATAAATTGGATTTTTTTCTAGCGATGTTTGGAATTTATCATCATTTAATTTTTTCATGCTCATAAAGTTATTTGGAATTCTATTCCATAATTCTACCATGTTTCCTTTTTCTAATTCTAATCTTATTATTCTATTTTTTTCATTATCTAGTAAAATTTTAATGGATTGATCTATTCTAATTGCGGTAAATTTTTTTGGTTTGCCAAACACCGAAAAAACAATTCCTTTTTGTTCTAAATTGTTAAGTATATGATATGTCTCTGTTCTTGGGATTCTAAGTGATTTTGATATCTCTAATGCTGTTTTAGCATCATCTATTTTGCTAAGATATAGGTACATTTTAGACTGATTTGGAGTCAGATCATACTTGACAAGTAAATCACATATTTTTTTTATCCGATTATCCAATTCGTACATCTTTTCATCAGCGGATTCCAGTGTCATTAAAAATTATTACAACATTCTAAAGATAAGATGGTGTATGTTATTGTATATTACAGATTTAAATTCAGGCGTAATTGTAACTATTGAAAATTAATTGATAAAGAGACCCAATAGAATATCCCCGTATAATAATTGTATGATGAATCCTCCTGTAATTAGCAGAAGATATGGTATTCCAGGAGTAATCCACGTGTTAGGTTTTGTACAATATTCTTGATTTTCTGCATGATGAATTGTCAGATTTATTTTCTTCTTACCTTTTTCAATTTTTTCAATTGAAAAACAAAATTTTGGATTTCTTGCTTTATATCCAATTAACATGGCACAAATTTTTTTAAATGTAGTTTCTTCAAATCCCTCAAAAATACTTTCATGTCTTATAATTGCTATTGAATTTCTAATGATATTAATTATAAATGGTATAACAAACAACACTGCAACATTTGATAATGTTGTAAATGGTGTTACTGGATTTCCAGAAAGTGTTGCCATTGGGGCAATCACCGCCAATGCAATTAATGCAAATGCATCCGCTCCTCCAAATAATCCAATCCTCCAAAAAATAATAACAAAGGGTGCTATGATTAATGCAATTCCTATGTTAAGTAGATAGGGCAAAATATTTGAATTTATGAAAATTGCTAAAAATCCGATGCTTCCAAATATAATCCAGTAATAATCGTGAATTTCTCTCTTCCAAACATCTATCGCCGATCCTACTATCAACATTGTAAGGGCTAATTCAATTCCAATTATATTGTAATTCTGTAACTGCTCAATCAATTAAATTTCCTTGGTTTTTGAATATTTTACTTTCTTCTATATTCTTTGATAGATTGAACATGCTATGTCATATTTTTAAAATAGTGCTGTGACACTTTTGTGCCTGAATCTTTTTTAGAGTTATTCTATAC
>JBOGRE010000364.1:0-5268 GCA_050749345.1 Nitrosarchaeum sp.
CTTAGAACAGTTAATGGGGTAGTTAGAAATTCCTTGTCTTGGAATTGTCCACTTAGTTTGACATCTTCTCCTGCAATTTCTGCTTTATTGCTTTGACAAACAGGGCATGCAAGAGATTTTTGTTCCAATATTCCCAGTGTAAATGTTTAGGATTTAAACGCTTTATGATCAATTGTATTTTTACAGTGATAATGTCAATAAAGTCTAAATTATAGCAAACTACATTTGTCATGTTATGGAAATTTCTAGTAGAAATGTTGTAGAGGGAACAGCCAGAGCTCCTCACAGAGCAATGTACAAAGCTATGGGATTGACAGATAATGATTTGGATAAACCATTTGTTGGAGTCTGTCACACTGGAAACGAGGCAACTCCTTGTAATATTCACCTTCCAAGATTAGCTCTAAAAGCAAAAGAAGGAGTAAGTGACGGTGGTGCAACACCGAGAGAATTTTCAACGATTGCAGTAAGTGATGGAATTGCAATGGGTCATGAAGGAATGAAATCGTCATTAATTTCAAGAGAGGTAATTGCAGATTCTATTGAATTAATGGTTCGTGCACATCAGTATGACGCACTGGTGGGAATTGCAGGATGTGATAAGAGTTTACCAGGAACTATGATGGCAATGGCTCGATTGAATGTACCATCTGTTTTTGTTTACGGTGGAACCATCATGCCAGGAATACTAAATGGCCAAGAATTGACAGTGGTTGATGTGTATGAGGCAGTAGGGGCATATGATGCAGGACAATTATCATTGGAAGGGCTAAAAAATATAGAAAATACAGCATGTCCAAATGCAGGATCATGTGGGGGAATGTTTACTGCCAACACAATGGCATCAATTTCTGAAGCTATTGGTCTTGCGTTGCCAGGTAGTGCAAGTCCTCCAGCAGAAGATGATAGAAGAGAGAAAATAGTTTATGACACAGGTAAAGCATGTGTTAGATTACTAGAACAAAACATCAGACCACGAGATATTCTTACATTTGAGGCATTTGAAAATGCAATCACAATGTTAAATGCAATTGGAGGTTCCACAAATGGAATTTTGCACTTGTTGGCATTATCAAGTGAAGTAGGCATAAAATTAACATATGATGATTTTGAGAGGGTAAGGAAAAAAACTCCTCATTTAGCAGATATGAAACCAGGTGGAAATTATGTAATGAATTCGCTGGATAAGATTGGTGGCATTCCATTTGTACTAAAAAAATTAGTAGAGAAAAAATTAATTCACGATAATTGCATAACAGTAACTGGAAAATCAATCAAAGAAAATCTTGCATCAATGAACATCCCAGAAATAGTGCAACAAATAGTCAGATCAGTTGATAATCCAATTCATTCAGTTGGAACTGCAGTGATATTGAAAGGAAGCTTGGCACCAGATGGAGCAGTCATTAAAACAGCAGGTGTAGAGATGACAAAATTTACAGGCAAAGCACGAGTTTATGACAGAGAAGAATATGCATTTGACGCAGTAGCTAAAGGAGAAATAGAAGAAGGTCAGGTGATAGTAATAAGATATGAGGGTCCAAAGGGCGGACCAGGAATGAGAGAGATGTTAGCTACTACAGCAGCACTTGTAGGTCAAGGTTTGGGCAAAAAAGTTGCGATGGTAACTGATGGTAGATTTTCTGGCGGCACACGTGGATTTATGGTAGGACATGTTGCTCCGGAAGCATATGTAGGCGGTCCAATTGCATTAGTGAAAGATAATGATGAAATTACAATAGACACAGAAACTAACATAATTGATCTTCATGTGTCTACTGAAGAACTAGAAAGAAGAAGAAAACAATGGAGCCCACCAAAACCAAACTATACAACAGGCGCACTTGCAAAATATGCGACATTGGTTGGCTCTGCAGCACAGGGAGCTATTACTAGCCCAAATCTTTAAGTTCAAATAAATCTAGGAAAGATGGTAAAAATCACAATTAATGCTTTGAATTACTGTTGTCTACAGATTCTCTATACCTAAAACATCATGATATGCACGTGGAATCATTTTTTGAGCCTTGAAAAAGACGTTGTTGACTGCAGTGTCAAGCACATATGTTTTGGCCCAATCATCTTGACTCCGAATTGAGCGCCCAAATCCCTGAAGTAGTTTAGTGAGAGTCTGAGAAGTATACCATAAAGGAAACTTGTCCATTTTTGCTTTTGTTCTTTTTTCTTTATAATTGGGATAGGGAACTTTGGCAATAATTTGAAATCGAGATAAATCATCTTTGAGATCTACTCCTTCCCATAGTGAAGAAGAAAGTAAAACACCAGTAGGATCAGTAGCATGTTCTGAGATAATTTCATCTTGCGTTTTTCCATCCTTGTTATAGCTGTGACAAATTCTGATTCTCCTAGTATTTTTTGGTGAAAGGTATCTCAGGATTTTTTGACATCGTGGAACAGATGAGGTTAAAATTAAACCCCTTTCGCCAGAATGTTTATCCATTATTCTGTCAATTGCTTTTATTACTTCAAGTTCATCATCTTCTGTGGAACCATAACTCAACCGTTTAATGTTTAAAAGTTCAATGATTCTATGTTCAATTGGAAATGGGGATTTTGGAGTATCTATAAATGCAATATCATCTTGTTCCAAACCCATATTTTCACAAAAACTAAATTTATCGATAGTTGCAGACATGAATATCTGATATTCAGTAGTGAAAAAAGATTTGGCAAATGTTGAAACGTCAATAGGCTTTACAGACAGAGTTTTAAAATTTCCATTCAAGTCTTTGACGGGATCATTTACTACAAAATTATCCTTGTCAGTAAGAATGTCAATTTTAGCCTGAGCAGCTCGGTCATGTCTTCTCTCTAGTCTTGTGACAGACTCATAATCAGGCTCGTTTTGGTATGAATCGCTCTCTTTGATGTCTTTAATTTTTTTGGCATATGAGTATGCAATGTCGTCAATTAGTTGTATCATTGAATCCAAATCAGTAAAATCATATTTAGTGGCATTTAGATTGCACTCATCTACTTGACCGCTAAATATATCAAATCCAATAAACTGCATTATTTGATCTTCTATTTTATGGGCCTCGTCAAATATTGAGACTTTTCTATTAAGATAATCTTCAAAGAGTTTTTTGTTAAATTTCATAATTTGAAAAAATGCATGATAATTCCAAAGAGAATGTTTTGAAACAAGAGCATCGTATTTTTGAAGATAATAATAGCAAGATTCGGCCTGTTGAGTATTTTCTTCTACTTGTTTTATTGTAGGCTTGAATTTACAAACTTCAGTTACTTCCTTACCATTTTTGTTTATTTTTTCTTGACATTGTCCCTTATCACATGTCAATCCCCAACTCATAGCTTTTTTAGCATTATCTATTTTTTCAGATTCCATCATTTTCAGACATGCAAAATTTTGTTTTCCTTTGACGGGTTTAAGAAACGGAATATCTTTGATATACTGATCTTGAAGATGCTTTGATGCAGTTATAGTAAATGAACTATCAAAGTATCTTGAAACAGTTGCTCCAACTAGTGATTTTCCCACTCCAGTTGGAGCACATAAAATGATTTTCTTGTAACCAGATTTTAATTTCTCTTCAATTTCAGATATGATTTCTTTTTGAATATCACGTGGGGAAAATTTTTCTGGGAATTTTTCTAAAAGAGACAGGATTGAATCTCTTTTTCTTTAATATTAAAAGCATGAAGGTTCTAATATTATATGAGATTTTGCAATGTAGTTTAATATCTAGTAATATCACAAGAGAATATGGAATTACTAGAAGACAAAATGAGGGTGTGGCTAGCAAGTGCCAAATTTGTCAAAGCAATTCCAGGTGTTTATGTTTTGTACAACAAAAACAAAGATGTGATCTACATAGGAGAAAGTAACAATTTGGAGGAAACATTCACAAAATATGTAGATACCATATTTGAAGGAAATGAATGCAAACAAAAAACACAGTCATATCAGCGAGAATTTACAAACAATCCAAAAGAACGTCAAATTCAGTTAATTGAAGAGTTTAAAAAAGAATCAGGAAAGATTCCATCTTGCAATACAGAGATAACACTAGAAACCCATTAATTTCCAGATATCTTGGATTCTATATCCTCTAATTCAGTATTTCATCTAGGCATGAAGATAGAGAAAGTAATTAATTTGAGATCGACATAAATAAGAAATGCACCAGTGTTATTATTGTGAGCAACTTTTTGACTCAAAAGAAGAGTTGTATGATCATGTAGAAATTCATTCAGATATCGAAAGAAATCAAGGGATAATGGATAAAAAAAAGAAGGCAAAAAAACAATAACCTCGTCTTATATTTCTCAAATAAAGTCACTAAACAAAATTAGAGCAAAGGTTAGAAAAGATACATTCAGGAATAGAAATAACAATTTTGAAATAAAACAATATGGAATGGGTAGAAGCTTTACTAAAGAGATCATGTGATAAAACACTAACAAAAGGAGAAGTATTGCACAGTTTGTTTCATATGATTGAAATAAATGAAAATACGCTAAACCACATACAATCAGACAAGCGCGATTTTGGACCAGAGTTAGAAGAACTAAAACAAACAGAAATCAAAGATTTGGATTTTCATCTAAAATATTATCGAAGTCTTGTTAATTTCATCAATTTAATTCCTGAAAATAAAACGATTAAACAAATGTAAGTAGAAAGAATCAAGATCAATTAATAACCCCACTTTGCGATAAAGAATTATTTGGATTTTCAGGTCTGCAATTTCCATACGAAATAAATATAAAAAATACCAATAATTATCATGGCTAAATTATAATGAAGTTCATAATAGAATTTTTCAAATAGTAAAGTGGATTATAATGTATTTCGTAATTTTTTGAACATATTATCATATTCTTGTTGTTTTCCTATTATCTGCCCATAGTTTGTTTGTTTGTCATATTCTTCTTGTTTTTCAAAAAGATATTTTTCTAATTTTTCAACTTCTCTTGTAATCATTAAACCAGAATCTTCTCGTGCAAATTGTTTTTGCTGTTCTTGATTTTGTCCTCGAGTAGAAAATTTTTTTTCATTGAATGCATCTTGAATTTGTTTGGTAATTTTGGGCCTGAGTAATTCTGCAAGATCAAAATTCCCTTGTTCATGTTTTAAGAGTTCAGAAGTTGCGTGTGGTTGTCTCACCCAAGAAAGTAGAGGATGAAATTCAACAGTCAAATGAATATTCTCAATAAAGAACTTAATTTTACTGTCAATACTAACAGAGTTTACAACCCAAGTATAATGATATTTGATAGTAC
>JBOGRE010000365.1:0-5779 GCA_050749345.1 Nitrosarchaeum sp.
GAATAATCAAACTCACTTGGAATTTTCCTCTTTGAACTAGTTAAAACATTAGAATCTCCATACAATTCTTTCATAAAACTAATATCGATAATTTTATGCTGTTTTAGTTCAAGTCTCTTTGCAAAAGTTTTTGCTGCAATAATTTCTTGGTTAGCTTTTTGGCCATATGAAAATGAAATTCCATAAAGGTCATATTTTGATTTTAGATAGCTAACTACACAAACTGAATCTATTCCACCACTAAACAAAATGACTGCTTTTTTCATAAATCCTCTATCTCAATTATTTTTTTATTACTATTGCACCATTACTTGGCTTACAAATTACTGTTTGGCATTTTGTATTTGCTGATGCAAATCCTCTTGACATTGATAAACTTATTTTCTTTAAATCTGCTGAACTCTTTGAAAATGCAATTACTGAAGGACCAGCAC
Organism: Nitrosarchaeum sp.; assembly: GCA_050749345.1. Lineage (GTDB taxonomy): Archaea > Thermoproteota > Nitrososphaeria > Nitrososphaerales > Nitrosopumilaceae > Nitrosarchaeum. Next base: position 435 of record JBOGRE010000365.1, read on the forward strand.
CACTAATTGTTACACCCAATGCACCTGCCTTGAGAGCATTTTCTTTAACCTTAGCAAATCCTGGTATCATATGTTGTCTTGCAGGCTCTACAATCACATCTTTTATAGAATCTCCTATCAATTGGGGATCTTTTTTCATAAATCCTGCAACAATTGCTGCAGCATTTGACAAGTTTGCAATACTGTCAATTAAGCTGACTTTTTTAGGTATTACCCCTCGCGATACTTTAGTTTTCTTTTTTGGAACTGCAATTTTTGGAACTGCAATACACATTCTTAAATTCATTGGTGGTTCAATCTTGATTACACTTAGAGGATTTGTCCTTACTATTACAAATCCTCCCAATACTGATGCTGCTACATTATCATAATGAACAGAACCAGCACTAGCCTTTTCTCCATATCCTGCAAATTCTACAAGTGAATTTTCATTTAATTTCAATCCATACATCTTATCAAATGCAATTACAGTAGCTGCTGCCGAGGCTGCACTACTTCCCATTCCAAATCCTGCAGGAACACCCTTTTTGATTTTAATTTCTATACCGTCTTTAATTTTAAATTTTTTTATCATATTTTTAACAACTAATCCAGCTGTGTTATTCTCTGGATTTGTCGGAATGTCATCTTCAGTAATTATGCTTATTCCGCTTTTCTTTTTTGTTAAAGTAATTTCATCAAAAAAAGCATCAACTGCTAGTCCAAACACATCAAATCCTGGACCCAAATTTGCAGTAGAAGATGGTGCTTTTACAGTAATCTTTGATATCAACTAATCTTCTACCTCTTCACCCAAATTAAGAATTCTGCTTAGCGCTCCCTCCAAATTTACTAATCCTTCTCCTGTAGCATTAGAAATTGGAATTAATCCTTGGGCAAAACCACCTAGATTCAAACCTCGTAAAATATTTGTAGTTAAACTGTATGTCTCTCCGTCTGCCTCTTTGGCAATGGTATCTTCTAATAATTTTAGATTACTTGACCACTCTAAAATATCTTTTAGTTTAGAACCTATCAGATCTGTTTTAGTAATGATGTTAATTGTTGGTAAATTCAAGCGTAATCTTATTGATGTTGCAAGAAGAGCAATTGAGACAAAGTTTACTGGAGTATTAATTAACACACCATCAAAAAGAAATATGTTTGTTTTTTCTTCAGATGAAATATTTTCTACAACAAAGCGACCGCTAGAACGATATGCAAATAATTCAATTTGACCTGGTGTATCTACAATTAGATAATCTGGATTCACTTTGTCAACATGTTCTCGAATTTCATCAATCTTAGAAGCAATCAAGTCATTTGCCATGACTACAGCACCATTTGGACCTAGATCATATTGTTCCATTATATCTATTACATCTACATAATCTCTAACATCAATATCACATGTATAGGGTAAATTCCTTACACCAGGATCCAAATTCAATACGGCTGTAAATGCACTATTTTTTGTATAATACTCATATAGTTTTGATGTTAAAAGAGATTTTCCCGCTCCCGCTGTTCCTGTCACAAAAATTGTTTTCAATGCTACCTAAATTTTCTTTCTTGGCTTATATTTCAAACTAGTCACTTTTGATATCAATTTTTCAAAATATGCCACATTGGTAATTAATAATGAAATAAATTCCTACTGATCTGTAACTTGTAACAATGCATGAAATTTGTTATTCAGAACACTATTGATGAAAAAGAGACACAATTAAAAGAACTAGTTATTAAATTATCAGAAAAAAACTTTTCATATTATACCTTTTAGATTCATTATTTACTGAAGTCAAACAAGAAATTCAAAAAACACATCACTAAACAGCTAATTTTTTTAGAGTTTTTCAAAATTCATGTCTAGATATAGGCATTTAATATTGTTATTGAAATTTAGTCAACTTTCATATTTGAATCTATAAAAAAATTATTGATGAATTGGAGAATCATTGCTATTCCTGCAACTCTCATTCCTATTTTTATTATAGCAATTCAATTTGATATAAAATTTGAAGATGTATTGGCAATTGGATTTCTCCCATTTGTAGCAGCTGTAATTACAATGATGATAAAATTAGGTCTTCAAGGAATAAAATTTGCGTACATTGCACAAAAATATCTTGGAAAATTTGATTCTTTTTGGAAATTAAGTGGTGTTAGAATTGGAAGTGAATTTATCAAATTTACTACTCCAATGTTTGTAGGTGCAGAATTTGTTATAATTTATTATTTGCATAAAAAAGGAGTTCCACCTTCAAAATCTACTTGGATTGCAATAATGGATATAGTCACTGAAGTTCTTGCTGGAGGTTTGCTATCAATTATAGCTGGTATTTTTGCATTGATGAATGGAGCATATGTTGTAGGTGCTATAATTTTAGGAATCAGCATTACTGTAACTTTATTATGGATGACTCTGTTCTTTTTGTCATCTAAGAAAACTTTTCAAGTTCCAAGGATCTTTGTTAGTTTAACTAAACGACTTGCTAAAGAAAAAGGAGAAAAATATATCGAGCAGACTAATTCTTGGATGAAAGAAGTTTGTACAATGAGTAGAAATAATCTTAGAACAACAGAATCAAAAAAAGTCTTTACTGTCTCTTTTCTATTCTCGCTTGCATCTTGGTCATTTTATGGAATATCATTTATAATAATTGCAATGGGAACAGGATACATGATTAGTACTTTTAATTCAATCATGGCTGTAATGGGTGCAAATGCAATTGGAAACTTGCCGATCACACTAGGTGGTTCTGGATTAGCAGAGTTTGGTATTGTTGCATATCTAAATAATCTGGATCCATTCAATCTTACTATTCCTGAAGGAACAGTTGCATGGGATGCAGTAATTGGTTGGAGAATTGCTACTTACTATGTACCTATTATGATAACTTGGCTTTTACTGGTAAAACTAGCCTTGAGTAAAATCCCAAAGAAGGAAAAACCATAGAAACCACTTTATCTTTTAACGAATTTTTTGATTTATGGATTTTAAAGATAAGACCGTGCTAATAACCGGTACTTCATCTGGAATAGGCAAAGAAACTGCTATTCAATTTGCCAAAAAAGGTTCCAATGTAATTCTAGTTGCACGAAGAAAACAAAAATTAGAACAAATAGCTGATGATCTAAAAAAATTCAATATCACTACTCTAATTTGTGAATGCGATGTTTCTGATAAATTACAAGTAGAGAAAATGTCAAAACTTGTTTTAGAAAAATATGGATCTGTTGATATTTTGGTAAATAATGCTGGATTCGCAATTTATGGTTCTGTTTCTGATTTAACAATTGAAGAAATTGAATCACAAATGGCAACAAATTATTTTGGCATGATCTACTGCATCAAAAATTTTCTCCCATCAATGCTTAAGAAAAAATCCGGACATATTGTCAATGTGGCTTCTGTTGCAGCAAGTTTTGGTTTACCTAAAATTACATCTTACTGTGCATCAAAATTTGCAATGTTGGGTTTTTCAGAAGGTCTAAAACACGAGCTTAAAGGAACTGGTATTGGAATAACAGTTGTAAGTCCAATAATGGTTCAAACTGATTTTTTTGATCATCCTTCTTTTAAAAAAATACCAAAATACTCACCAATATCTCTTAGTGATAAAACAGTTGCAAAAGCAATCTTAAGAGCTGCAAATTCTCCGCGATTAGAAATTATTGTTCCTTCAATAGTTCGTGGAGTTATATGGATGAAAAATACATTTCCATACTTAATTAACCCTATTTTAGGTATGGCTTTTAACAAATAATTAAACTCTAAAACAAAAAACTAATCTTATTCTTCCAATTCTTCATCTACTGATGCACTAGTTTCTACATCAAGCAATTCAATTCCTTTCAATTCAAATTGATATATTGCAGTCATATCGATCTCTTTTTCTTTTTGTAGGTATTCTATTACATTTTTACTTAATGGTGCTTTGTGTTGATCAAAAGTAAATTCATAGACTAGTCCTTTTTCTAAATCTGAAGTTTTAATTTTTTTTGGCAAATCAAGTGTGATTATATGTCTACCATCTTCAACTGCATCATACAATTGAGTGTCAATTTTATTGTCTGAATCATAAATTTCAAGAATATATCCAGCTCTTTTTAGCTCTTCTGATTTCTCAAATTTTGCATTTTGAATTTCATCAGAAACCCAATCAGGAATGTCATCATTTTTAGCTGGCTTTTTTTCTTTCTTAGCTGGTTTTCCACCATCTGTCTTTTTTACCATAAAATAATCCTTCTAGTCTAATTCTTTGTCTTTCTTACTCTTTTGCCACCATTCCAAATAATCATCTTGTTTATCTTCACGTGTCTTCTCTTTTTGATTTAGTCTGTATTTGATATCAGAAACTTGTTCCCGTGTAGCATAAAGCCCACATCTCTTACAAATGAAATGTTTTGTAGCAGAATCCATTTTCATAGGAATTTCTACTTCATCAAATAATTTGAATAAATCATCTCTACCTCTATTTTCTTCTGCAATTTCTGTCTCATATTTTGCTTGAATTTTCTCTCTCTCTCTTGCAGTACATTCTGGACAGTTAGGCACTAATAATTTGGCTTAATTTTTTCCATAAAAGCGTTCCCACTTTATTATTTGATCGATTTAATTATCTGACACGCGGATTTTATCGTCATCCCTTACGGTCCGTTCGCCCATCGAACATCCCGCGTGCCAGATAATTAAAAATCTCTAAATAAAGTATTATTTCTTTTCTTCTAGAATATTCACTGCTATTTTTGCTGTGTTTTCTGCTCCATTAGGAACAAAATTTTTGGAAAAATCAGCTAAATTCTCCTCAAATTTATTATAATTATCTTTAATTTTTGAAATAGACTCAATAACTTGCTTTGTTTTAATTGCTAGTAGTCCAAGGTTATTCTCTTCAGCCCATTTAATATTATTTGTGTGTTCATCATAAACTGGAATACCAATTATTGGTTTCGCCTTTCCTCCAAGAATTTCACCCATCACAGTATGAGAACCGTTTACTACAGCATATTTACTCAAATTCAAAACACATTCTTTTTCTTGCTCTGATAGAAAACCAATATCAATTTGAATCCAATCAATCTTTTTTTCCAAAGCACTAGATATTGTGTATTTTTTTCCATCTTTTCCCAAAACTGAATTAATTATTGGATCATTTTTTGCATGAGAAATAATTCTTTTTTCATTTTTCATCTCGTTTTGATGAAATACTTGTTCATACCTTTGACCTGTTCCATCATTAGTTGAATTGTTTCCAGTTCTCATCCAATACCCAAACTCTGAATTTTCTATGAGTTTTTCAAGATCAGATGTTAATTTTCTCTCAATATTCACACTAGTAGTAAAATGACCAACATAAGTT
>JBOGRE010000366.1:0-3724 GCA_050749345.1 Nitrosarchaeum sp.
GATGGCGATAATCTAACACTTTACAAAACACTGCGAAAATTGAATCCATCACCATACATGTATCATCTAAAACAAGATGCTAAAACGATTATTGGTGCATCACCTGAAATGTTAGTAAGAATCACAAATGATAAAGTAGAAACATTCCCAATTGCAGGAACTAGAAAAATTACAGACGATGAGGAAAAAAATAAACAGTTAGCTGATGAACTACTCCACGATGAAAAAGAATTGGCAGAGCACACAATGTTAGTGGATTTGGGAAGAAACGACATAGGTAGAGTTTGCAAATATGGAACTGTGCATACTGAAGAATTAATGCAGATCAAACAATTCAGTCACGTACAGCACATAGTAACACATGTTGTAGGTAATTTAGCGCCTAAAAACGATATGTTTGATGCATTTAAGGCAGTATTTCCAGCAGGGACTGTGTCAGGCGCTCCAAAAGTCAGAGCCATGGAGATAATTGATGAATTAGAATCTGAAGCAAGAGGACCATATGCGGGAGCTATAGGATATTTTTCATTTAATGGGTGTTGCGATTTTGCAATTGCAATTAGAAGTATATTCATCAATGGGAACAAGGGATTTGTGCAGTCAGGGGCAGGAATTGTTTCAGACTCTATTGCAGAAAACGAATTCAAAGAAACTGAACATAAAGCTGGTGCAATGCTTCAAGCACTAAGGGAAGCAACAAAATGAAATTTCTAATTATTGACAACTATGATTCGTTTGTATACAATATTGCACAGTATTTGGGTGAGTTAGGAGTAGATTGCGATGTAATTAGAAATGACAAGATAACATTAGAACAAATAAAACAAAATAAATATGATGCAATAATCATATCACCAGGTCCAGGGACTCCAGCAGATAGAAAATATTTTGGAGTATGTAGTGATGTAATCAGAGACATGGGACCTACCACTCCAATATTGGGAGTATGTTTGGGGCATCAAGGAATCATCGAGGCATTTGGAGGCAAAGTTACAAATGCAGGTTGTGTAAGACATGGTAAGACCAGTCCAGTTGAGCATACAAATTCAGAATTATTCAAAAATGTCAAGAATCCATTTAGAGCAACAAGATACCATTCACTAGTTGGAGATAAAACAATAATTCCAGATGTATTAGAAGTGACAGCTACTGCATCGGATGATGGAGAAATCATGGCAATAAGACACAAAGAGTATCTAATAGAAGGGGTACAATTTCATCCAGAATCAATTATGACAGAGGATGGGAAAAAAATTCTCTCAAATTTCATAGAACAGGTGAAAAATAAAAAATGATTTCAGATTTAATTTCAAAACTACAACAAAAAATAGATCTCACATATGATCAGATAAATTACATCATGGCAGAGATTCTATCAGGTAAAACAAATGACAAAGAAAATTTAGATTTTCTATCCAGCCTAACAGAAAAAGGTGAAACTGATGATGAGTTACTTGGCATGCTTGATAAAATGCGAGAATTTGCCCTCAAAGTGGAGCCCAAAAACAAAGGGAGAATAATAGACATGTGTGGTACTGGAGGAGACAATCTCCAGACATTCAATGTGTCCACTGCTGCCTCTTTTGTAGTCACAGCTGCTGGTGGAATTGTAGCAAAACATGGCAATCGTTCCAGTTCAGGCATTTGTGGAAGTGCAGACATTTTTGAATATTTTGGATATGATCTAAACTCAGAGCCAGATAAAATTGCAGATATCCTTCAAAAACACAACATATGTTTTATGTTTGCACAAAAATTTCATCCTGCAATGAGACATGTGTCAAATGCAAGAAAACAGTTAGGAAAAAGATCAGCGTTCAATCTTTTAGGTCCGCTATCAAATCCTGCTTGTGTTAAAAATCAAATGATAGGGGTTTTTTCAATTGAGTTTTTAGATAGATTGCCATTAATTCTAAAAAGAAACGGAGCAGAAAATATAATGACAGTTCGCTCTGATGACGGTATGGATGAGTTTTCCACCAGTGCAACAAACAGAGTATGTGTTTTAAGAAATGACAAAGTATTGATGAATTCAATTGATCCTCAAGTAGTTGGACTGCACAAGTCAACACTGAGAGATATTCAAATTAAAACAAAAGACGATGCGATAAAAGCATTTGTTGGAGTGTTAAACAATAATGCAAATCAAGCCATGATAGAAACAACTGCTCTTAATGCAGCTGGTGGATTAATTGTTGCAAATATTGTAAATAATTTTGAAGAGGGAGTTGAATTAGCATTAAACACAATGAAAGATGGAAAAGCATTCAAACTGTTAGAAAGATTTGTTTCAGATACTGGAGATATTTCAAAATTAAAGGAGATAGCATAATGGTAGAAAATATCCTAAGGAAACTAGTAAACAATTCACAAATTGCAATTGATGATGGAGTGTATGATGTTGATGTAAAATTGCAAAAATCAAGCAAGGATTTTTTACAAATAATAAAATCAAACAAACATGCAACGCTGCTTACAGAGGTAAAGTTTTCATCTCCATCTTTGGGCAAGATTAGAACATTATCAGATCCAGCCAGCATAGCAAAACAAATGATTGCAGGAGGCGCTAAAGCACTGTCTGTACTTACGCAACCTCACATGTTTAGCGGCTCACCTGAATACTTTATCCAGGTAAGACAAGCAACAGATGTTCCATTATTGATGAAAGATATCATGATTGATACGGTACAGATTGACACTGCAGAAAAAATTGGGGCAGACTATATGCTGGTTATTCAGTCATTATTTGATCAAGGATTTCTCAAAGATATTGATGAATTCATCAAATACGGTCACAAAAAAGGACTAAAAATTCTGCTAGAGGTACATACAAAACAAGAATTTCAAAATGCATTAAAAACTGAATCAGATCTAATCGGAATTAACAATAGAAACCTAGACACGTTAGAGATTAATCTTAAAACTACAGAAAAAGTACTGGAAGGATACAAAAAAACAAGATTCATACTAACTGAAAGTGGTATTGAGACACCTGAGGATATTCAATATCTAAAAAAGTGTGGAGCAGATGCATTTTTGATAGGATCCAGCATAATGAAAAGCGATAATATCAAAGAACATGTCAGAAAATTGGTGAATGCATATTGAAATATCCTAAAGACGGAAGATTTGGAGAGTTTGGAGGAAAATACATTCCAGAAACACTAGTACCTGCAATTGAGGAATTAGAAGAAAATTATCTTAAATTCAAAGACAATAAAGATTTCAAAAGAGAATTAGATTATTATCTCAAACAATATGCAGGAAGGCCAACTCCGTTATACTATGCAAAAAATTTATCAGAAAAATGTGGTGGTGCAAAAATCTATCTAAAAAGAGAAGACCTCCTGCATGGGGGAGCTCACAAAATAAACAATACATTAGGTCAAGCACTACTTGCAAAAAAAATGAATAAAAAAAGAATCATTGCTGAAACAGGTGCAGGCCAACATGGAGTAGCTACTGCCATGGCATGTGCTGTTTTGGGAATAAAGTCCGAAGTATACATGGGATACAAAGACACCATACGACAAAAGCTAAACGTCTACAGAATGAACATGCTAGGTTCTAAAGTTCATCCAGTAAAATCAGGCTCAAAAACACTCAAAGATGCAATCAATGAGGCAATCAGAGACTGGATTACGAATGTAGAATCTACATATTATTTGTTAGGTTCTGCAGTAGGTCCTCATCCATATCCTGTAATGGTAAGAGACTTTCAAAG
>JBOGRE010000367.1:0-2446 GCA_050749345.1 Nitrosarchaeum sp.
CCCTATAAAATTAAAGCGACTTTGGAATTAATTGTAGATAACAAAAAAGCAGAAATTCCTGCAAAAATTGGATTTAATAATGATGGAAAATGTCAACGTTCACTTTACACTTTAACAGATGATGGAACTATCTATGCAGAATGGAAAGAAGAATATCCATTTCAAATAGGGCACTTTTTATGGATTTGGGATTTTCCTCTAAGGGATATGGATCAGACAAAATCAAAGATATATGTCAATGGTAGAGAATCAGAGAACTTTATCAATACACCACTACAGGATGGATATCATTACAAGGCGGTATTTACTTCAAAGGCATATGATGAGGCAAAAGACAAGGACTTCCTGCCTCCTCAAAAATAATCAACAGATTGAGAAACAGTGTCAGTACAGACTGAAAAATTATTTTAGAGTAATTAGACTTTGATAAAAATAAAATTATTCAGAATTTTAAAAATAATGAAAAGAAGAAAGGAAGTGATTTTACCAGTATTTACCGTTATCTGGAATTAGACCGATGCCTTCTCTTTCAAAGTGTCTGTCCAATTCATCAACCCATCTCTCACGGTTGTCTTTGTAAGCCCATCCGTGTACACGTAACCAGAATGAGATAATTCCAAGAAGGAATATTGAGAACATTATGGTTCCGAAGATGTAAATCATTACATCATAGAATAATGGATCATAGTTTGGTCCTAACTGACCTGTAAGTGAAGACAGGATGCTTAGGAAAGTTCCTACGATAGGAGTCATTGTATATTTTGGCTCTATTTGTGCGATATATACATTTCTTTTATTATCATAAAGTACGAGATCAGTATCCACTAAAGGTCATCAAATAAAATAAGAAAAATAAGGTTTGGTTACCCTCGTCCCATTGCTGCGTATTTGCCAGATCTTCCTCTAATGAAGAAAGCTCCTGCGATACCACCAAAGATTGCAGCTGAAATTACAGCAGCCCCAACTACACCACCTGCATCAAGATAAGGTGTACCTGATCCAGCTCCTGGATTAGCTTTTGCTGCATCAATTCTTCTTTTTTGAATCTCTAGTGCTTCTTCTAATGTGTATTGTCCGGTTTCTCCTTTGGAACCAACGTTACCCATGTATTGTGCAAATGCTACTGCGGTGTTTGCATAATAACCTATGGTAAATACAGCAATTAAGGATGCTGCTAGAAGTATTTTTTTATTCATACAGTTTACCTGTTCGTTCTGAGGATAGTGTACATATTTAACTTTTATTCTAAACCCCAAAATGCACATATTATGTACGAGATCCGGAATAAGTAACGTTTAATTTTGTTCCAAAATCAGCCACACCATGGGACGATTACACACACACAGACATGGAAAATCACATACCATTAGACCAGCTACATTGCGTGTACCATCATGGATTACACTGAGTCCCAAAGAAATAGAAGAATTGGTTGTAAAATATTCTAAAGAGGGACTAACACCAAGTCAAATCGGACTAAAACTTAGAGATCAACATTCAATTCCACTCATTAAACTAATTACTAAGAAAAGTATTGGTGAGATATTAAAAGAAAATAATCTTCAAGCAGAAATGCCAGAAGATCTAGATAATATTGTAAGAAAAGCAGTAGGTCTTCAAAAACACCTAAAGACAAACAAAGGAGACAACAGAAATGTTAGATCCCTAGAGTTAATTGAGGCTAAAGTACATAGACTGTCAGTATACTACAAAAGAACAGATCGCATTCCTAAAAACTGGAAATATAAATCCGTAGTTGCTCAGTTAGAGTGATGACAAAAACTCTTGATGAATCTCTTTCATTTTTCAAAGATAAGATTTCAGATTGTATAAAATCTAGAAAATCAATTTCAGTTACAACTCATATTGATTGTGATGGATTAACATCTGGCAGCATAATCACAAAAGCCCTCATTAGAGCAGGTGCAAGATGTACGGTTAGAACTTCCAAAGAATTTAGTAAAAAAGTGATTGATTCTCTAAAAAAAGACTCCAGAGATTTTCATATAATTACTGATCTTGCCAGTGGTTTTGCAAATAATTTAGATGAATCATTAGGAGAAAATTGGATCATATTAGATCACCATCAGATATCAGAAAAAGAAAAGAATAATCAAAAAGTCATCAATGCTTGGAAGTATGGCATTGATGGAGGTACTGAAATTTGTGCAGGTGGAATGGCATATCTTGCAGCAATGGCATTAGACATTAAGAATTCTGATTTGTCTGCAATAGCTGTTGTTTCAGCTTTAGGAGACAGACAAGATCAAGGTGAAAGAAAATCATTCATTGGAAAAAATTACGAAATTGCTAATACTGCAAAGGAAGAAGGACTAGTAGATATTGATCTGGATTTACTTTTAGTTGGAAGAGAGACCAGACCACTTGCTGATGCCCTTGCATTTACATCACAGCCATTTATCGAAGGTCTAACTTGGAATAGGGA
>JBOGRE010000368.1:0-3690 GCA_050749345.1 Nitrosarchaeum sp.
GATATAGGCTGCAGAAGATACCAGCACTAGTCCAAATAATATTTTAAAGATTCCAGGTGTCACATCACTGGAAATATACGCCCCCAAAACAGTTCCAGGAATACTCAAGAGTCCAAGCTTTAATCCAAGTGAGTATTCGATTCTTTTTTGGCGCGAATATGAAACTGTGGAACCAACTGCATTGCTAAAAGCTGCAAAAAGACTATTGCTTGCAGCTAGTGTTGGAGGAAAACCAAAAAAAGTCAAGACAGGTACAACTATGATTCCTCCACCAAGACCTATAATTGAGCCAAGTATTCCAGCCGCAAACCCTAATGGAATTAGCCATAATTGATCAATCATTATATCTCCAATCATACACATTTTGTGTGTATCTTGAATTTAGTTTGTTATGATGAATTTCCAAAGATATCCTTCGGTGTTTGTAGTTACTTCTAAGAGAAATTGTTTTTGAGCCAACCCGTTAATCTTAGAGTTGCTTGTAATATGCTTGCCCTCCAAATGATGAGATTTTGCAGTATCAATCCAAGCAGAGATGGATTCCAAATTACCTGGTTTTTGGTCTTGCCAACAATCACAAACAAGTGACTCTACCATGGTTTGATAAATGGACTTTATAGAATCCAGATTCGACATCTGTTTATCGGTTTGTATTATCCCCAATACCGCATTGGGAGAATCGATACTACCAATCATATGGATATTTCCAAGAAAATTGCCGTCCGAGTCTTTTAGTTCAGTAGAGGTACAGTATTGAATTGAATTTTGTTTCTCAATATCACTATAAAATGTACAATATTTTGAAAGAGAAGATCCAGATATTTTTAATGGGCTGGACATGGAGATTCCTTTTGAGGCAAGTAATGATTTTAAAATAGAGTTTGAATCAACGTAAGAATTCATTATTGTGATTGGTGGAGAAGTAATTACAGTAGCATTAATTGGAATTGCAGTTTCGTTTATTGGGATAGGATTTTCTCTTATTGGAATTGGTTTTTCATCAATTGGTTTTTCAGTTGATGTGATCGGTTTTTGATTTATTGGAACTAATAAAGTAATTAAAATTATTGCAGTAGCAATTCCAAAAATAACAGGTAAGAGAATTTTCTTGTTCATTTTATTTGGTTGAATTATTATTATAACATAAGGTTTTGCAATTCTAAATTGAAATGATATTCAGCTTTGAATCTTTTGTAATGTTGTATTTATCTACAAATCCAGAAGTCACTTCTAAAATATACAGTGCTTTACCGTCAGGAGTGATGCTTTGGCAGGCCATGGTTTCAAGTGCAGTCTTGCATGGCGGAATGTTTTTTTCGATATGAATAATGTTGCCATCTTGATCAAACCAGATCATATCCAGTGAGAATTGCATGTTTAGCATCCAAAGCGAGTAAATTCCTACCTTGTCAAATACAAAGAGCATTCCTTGGTTGTAGGGAAGCTGATCCTGAAACATCAAACCTCTGACACGTCTTGGTTCTGTATCTGCAATTTGGACCTCTAATGGAATATCGTCTATTTTGACAGTACCTCTTGGAAATTCCACTGATTCTAGCTTGCTATCACTTGGAATTGACATGACACCTACAATTCCGATAATTACTGCAGCGATTGCTATTGGAATAAGAATCTGAGTTCGAGTTGCCATAAAAATACTAGTTTTTCCTTTTTAAAAAAGATTGAGTATGTTTCAGGAAAACTTGTCAATCTATTTTGAGAAATTTTCTATATCATCAACATCCAAATTGCTTTGTCCATGATTTATCAAAAAACTTACTCTCAGAATAAAAAGATGTGTAGACATTTTAACATTATTTGATTCTAAAATCTGTCACGAGTATGGATTATTTATGGCAGTAAGATAATTTTCAATTAGAGTAAATCTTGAATCCATTATTTCAGCTTAGTACCAGAAGTTATGAAAAAGAAATATCCATAGTAACACACGCATTGACAGACCTGGAAATACAATGTAATGTGCAAAATGGGTATAGTATTGAAAAGCCATTTGAAAAATTTGGATGGACATTTTTTAATATTCAGATTAGTGAAGAATTAGCAAACATTATTGAAAAATCAGGCATGATGAAAGGAGCATTAGGATATAAAATTGGAGAACAAATGACCAATTTTATTGGACATTATCTTGAAACTAAAGGTAGTGCTGTAAGAATAAAGAAAATAGATTACTAACAATCACTTCATAATTTTAGCAAACGCAAGTATAAGAAATAATCTCAGTCAATATCTCAGTTTAATGAGTTACATTCCAAGTCTAAAGCCACCGATGTTAAGATTATTTCCCTGGGTTTCTTGAGTATGTCTAACACCAAGTAAATCAATTAGTTCTTTGAGATTCTTTGTTTGAAAATATACAGTAGATGGACCAGATATTTCTGTAACGAGTCCTTCTCCACCAAGTATGGTGCTTTTGAGTCCTCCAAATTTTGTGACTCTATAATCTGAATTGATACTTAGTGCAACAAGATGGTAATTATCAAGAATAAATTTTTCACCAGGTAAAATCTGTTTTTCAATTATTCCACCATAAGCATTACAAAACACTTTGCCTTCTCCAGTTGCTTTTAGCATGAAAAGTTCGCTTCCAAATATGCCCTTTGTAAACCCCTGCCATTTGGTATCAATTTCAACACCAGCAGTAGAAGCAATGTAAGAACCTGATTGCACAATAAATCCAGCATCATTGTTTATTGAAATCTCGATAATATCCCCTACTGGAGGACCAGTCAACCCTAAAACACACCCCTCTTCTTTTGCGGTATATTTGTTGACAAAAAATGATTCGTTTCCCAAAAGGGAAACTTTGACTGTCTTTAAAATACTAGAACGCATCTTTGTATCTATTTCAATATCACCTTTCATAAACACCAAAGCTCCAGCTTCTGCAGTAATGGTTTCATCTTTCTTCAGGGCAACTTCCAAGATACTCATTGGATTTTTGAGAATTTGAAATTCCATAGAAAGAGAAAACAGTTTGTGCTAAAAAACCATTATGATTCTTAATTGACGATAAATTCCCTCAGACACAACCAGAACCAAAAAAGAGACAAAGTTTAACATTTTATACTTATAGAAATTTGCAAGAGTTTAAAATCTTGCCCGTATTTAAAAATTTAATCTAGGATTTATAGAAAAAATTTAATGCCTAGTATTAGAGTTTTAAAATTAAGATGGCCAAATCACACTTAGTCATTTAAGATCCAGAATGGGGAAATGCAGAATCATGATACTAGCAATTAACCTTTAAAACAAATCTTAACAAAGCACTATTATGATTGAAATAATAAAAAATCAAGAAAATTTTAAAACTGAAACAGATTGGTTAACTAGCTATCATCATTTTTCATTTGGGGAACACTTTCATTCTGCCAAAACAAATTTTGGTCCACTACGTGTATTTAATGATGATTTGATTCAATCGTGGAAGGGATTTGGTTTTCATCAACATAATGATATGGAAATTGTAACTTATGTTGTTGCTGGAACATTAGAACACAAAGATAACTTTGGGAATAATAGTATAATAGAATCTGGAGAAGTACAAAGAATGAGTGCGGGTACTGGTATATTTCATTGAGTATAATCATTCACAAATTGAATCTCTGAAATTACTTCAAATTTGGATTATTCCAAACCAAAAAGGACTAAAACCTTCTTGGGAACAAC